>DJXA01000188.1 GCA_002449555.1 Atopobiaceae bacterium UBA7016
AAGGCCGTGAACATCACTGATGCAACCATCTGTCTGCTGGATGCCGACCAGGCCGCCAAGGTAAGCGTGGGCGACGAGGTCTATGTAGATGGCCAGACCACGACCGTGGCCTCGATAACCCCCATCCCGTATTCCCGCTCGGAGCTGTCCGACCTCCTGGCTGCCGACTACCTGCTTGAGACGGTGATGCCAGGCAACTGGGCCTACGTCGCGTTCTTTGAAGACGAGCTGGACACGCCGCATGACATACCTCTCACGGTAAGCATCACCACCGACCGCGTCGCGCCCATCTCGCTGATTCTGGGGCAGTAGCATGGCTGACAAAGTAACCAAAGTCCCGCAGATCATGCAGATGGAGGCGCTCGAGTGCGGCGCCGCCTGTCTCGACATGATTCTTGCGTACTACGGGCGGTGGGTGCCGCTCGAAGTGGTGCGTGCCAACTGCGGCGTGTCCCGCGACGGCAGCAAGGCCACCAACGTTCTGAAGGCGGCGCGCAGCTACGGCCTGACGGCCAAGGGCATGAGCTACTCCACCAAGTCCCTGCGCGAAAAGGGCACCTTCCCCTGCATCCTCTTCTGGAACTTCAACCACTTCGTGGTGCTGCGCGGTTTCCGCGGCAAGTACGCGTATCTCAACGACCCCGCCCGCGGCCAGGTGAAGGTTCCGCTCGACGAGTTTGAGAAGTCATTCACCGGCGTGACGCTCGTGTTCGAGAAGACCGACGCGTTTGAAGAGGGTGGCGAGCCACCGTCGGCGTTCAAGGCTGCGTTCTCGCGCCTCAAGGGGCTCGAGGCCGCCGTCGCCTTCGTGATGCTGACCGCTGCCATCTCGTCGCTTCTCGGCATCTTCAATACCTCGCTCAACCGCGTGTTCCTTGACCGCGTGCTCTCGGGAGACAATCCCGAATGGCTCGTGCCTCTTACCGGCATCATGCTGCTCGTCGCAATCTTGCTGGGAACGGTGAGCATCCTTAACGCCGTCTACCTCGCACGCATTCAGGGAAAGATCGCGGTTGTCTCGTCCTCGCGCTTCATGCGCCACTTGCTCCACCTGCCCGTAGACTTCTACGCCCAGCGCATGGTAGGCGACATTCAACAGCGCCAATCTGCTAACGAAAGCATCGCCTTCACCCTCATCGGACAGCTTGCCCCCGTGTTCATCAACGTGGCCATGCTGGTGCTCTACCTCGGCGTCATGCTGCGCTTCAACGTGGTGCTTACGCTGGTGGGCATTGCCACGGTAATCCTCAACGCGGTGGTCGCGCGCCTCATCTCGCGCCAGCGCATTAACGTCTCGCGCTCTATGGTCACTGAGTCGGGCAAGCTCTACGCCACCACGGTCAGCGGCGTCGAGATGATCGAGACCATCAAGGCCGCCGGCGCCGAGAACGGCTATTTCCAGCGCTGGGCAGGCTACCAGTCAAACGTTGCCGACGGCACGGCGCGCATGTCGGTCATCAACGAATACCTCGGCGCGGTTCCTACGCTCATCGCCTCGCTCGGCAACATCGTCGTGCTGCTTCTGGGCATTTGGCTCATCGTGGCGCGGGGATTCACCCCCGGCGCGCTGATCGCGTTCCAGGGCTTCTTGGGCTCGTTCATGGCGCCGGTCAGCCAGCTCATTGGCCTCGGCCAGTCCATGCAAGAGATGCAGACCCAGCTCGAGCGCGTTGAAGACGTCATGCACTACGAGTGCGACACGCCCGAAGAGCCAGAGGAAGAGCTGGTGGAGGAGGAGTCTCTCGGTCGCGAGAAGCTGACCGGCAAGGTCGACCTCGAGGGCGTCACGTTTGGGTACTCGCCCTTGGAGCCGCCCCTCATCGAGAACTTCGACCTGCATCTGAAGCCAGGCAAGTGGGTTGCCCTGGTTGGCGGGTCTGGCTGCGGTAAGTCGACCATCGCGAAGCTCATTGCCGGCCTGTACAAGCCCTGGTCGGGCGAGGTGCGCTTTGACGACATGCCCATCAGCGAAATACCAAACGTGCTGCTGCGCGGATCGCTTGCCGTGGTTGACCAAGACATCGTCACGTTCGACGACACGGTGAGCGAAAACGTAAAGCTGTGGGACCGCACCATCGAAGACTACGACGTCATCATGGCGTGCCGTGACTCCGACATCCATCAGGTTATCGTCGAGCGCGAGGGAGGGTATTCAAGCCGCATCCTTCCTGGCGGACGAAACTTCTCGGGCGGGCAGCTTCAGCGCCTTGAGATTGCCCGCGTCTTGGCGCAAGACCCCACCACTAATCACCATTGCTGCGCCCAACGCCACGCTCGACGACGCGTGGGAAGCCGCCGAGATTGCGGGCATCGCAGACGATATTCGGCGCATGCCCATGGGCATGCAGACCATGCTGACTGAGGGCGGGTCGGGCATTTCGGGTGGCCAGCGGCAGCGCATCATGATTGCGCGCGCGGTGTGCGGCAAGCGCCGCATCCTCATGCTGGATGAGGCCACGAGCGCGCTGGACAACGTGACGCAGAAGCACGTGGCAGACTCGCTTGAGCAGCTGAAGTGCACGCGTGTGGTGGTGGCTCACCGCCTTTCGACGGTACGCCATTGTGACCGCATCCTGGTGGTCGACGGCGGACAGATTGCCGAACAGGGCACCTACGACGAGCTCATTGCCAAGAACGGCCTCTTCGCTGACCTCGTCGCCCGCCAGCGCCTGGAGTAGCGCACACCTGGAATGGCGCGCCTTGGGGCTCGGCCCCGGACATTCAGGACGGAGGCTTTTGTCCCCTGCTCCTAAAGATGAGTC
>DJXA01000170.1:0-1545 GCA_002449555.1 Atopobiaceae bacterium UBA7016
CAATCATGGCGCTGCCGTAGCCCACGCCGTCCACAAAGATGCCGCGGTCGCACTCCCCCTTCGCCACGGCCAAGGAGGCTGGGTACACGAAGTCGGAAAGATCGCAGCCCTCGGTGTCGTACGTGCCAAAGTCCTTGACCTCGTGGCCCTCGGACTCAAGCCACGCCTTGATTTCGTTCTTGAGCGCGGTTCCTGCGTGGTCATTTGCCATCGCGATTCTCATGAGCTTCTCCTTCCGAGCGTTGGGCGATACATCTATTCATCAATTGTACGAGCCGCAAGCAAAAAACGTCCGGAAACAAGTGATGCGGGCGGCAAATGCTTCGAGAAGGGCAGCCGCCAACGCCACCCTCATCCCATGACACCCATGGCAAACAGCACGACAACCGTGCAAAGCCCCAAGATCGCGAGCACGTTGTTCATGAACCCGTCCGACTTCCACAGGCCAAGGGATACCTCTGTTTTGAGCGGCCAAAACAGCTGGATGCCCCGCTTGGTGGTGAGGTCAAGCAAGAGATGCGAAGCCACGCCCACCGCAAAGGGAATAGAGAGCGCAGGAGCCAGCACCCTGAGCGAGGCTGACCACAGGGCGAGCGCCACCAAGGAGTGCGCGAACGTCCGATGTGGCATGAGCGCGCCAAGCACGCAGGTGCCCACGAATACGAGGGCACCCGTCACCGCCTCGGGCCCAAAATGGGCCACCACTGACGAAGTGAGCTGCGCGCCACGGCCAAGGTCGTACGCGAAAAGAACGCAGGTCGCAGCGACGAGCGCCATACCAGCGACAAACAGGTCATGCCGGCGTTCGTTTGGCCGCACGTCAATGTCGCAAATGAGGCTTCCCGCCGCAGCGCCAAGCACACAGACAACGCACCCCACGGCATCTGCCGGACGCACCACAGCCAATGCCACGGCAACACCAACGCCAATATGTGCCCTGCTCAGCATGCGTATACCACGCTATTTCTTGTGGCGCTTCCACTTGCGCCTCGTGGCATGTGCGCTACCCTTTCGCGCACCCTGCTTCAGACGCGCCATGACCTCTTCCTCCGAGGTGCCTTCCAGCGCCTGGCGCAGTTCCACTACCTGGTCGCGCAGCTTCGCGGCGCGCTCGAAGTCCATAGCGGCGCTTGCCTCCGCCATCTCCTCCTCAAGGGCTGAAAGCACCGCCTGCACCTCTTCCGGCGGAAGCTTCGAGAGCTCGTCGGCAACGCTTGCGACCGTAGCCTCATGCTCGGCGCGCACGTCAGGCGCACCACCCTCCCCCGTATAGAATGCGCCATGGCCCAGAGAGTCTCCGCGGCTACGCTCCTTGCCCTCCAGCGTGGCGTCAGCATCGGCAATGAAGCTCGTCACGTCCGTGATGGACTTCTTGATGGTCTTGGGAACGATGCCGTGCTCCTCGTTGAAGGCCTCTTGCAGCCTTCGGCGCCTGCGCGTCTCGTCAATGGCTTCGCGCATGGAGTCGGTGATGACGTCGGCGTACATGATGACCTGGCCTTGGGCATTACGCGCGGCGCGTCCCATGGTCTGGATGAGCGAGCG
>DJXA01000170.1:1640-14723 GCA_002449555.1 Atopobiaceae bacterium UBA7016
AAGCCTTCCTTGTCGGCATCGAGGATGGCCACAAGCGACACCTCGGGGATATCGAGGCCCTCGCGTAGCAGGTTGATGCCCACCAGTACAGAAATCTTGCCCACGCGCAGGTCGCGAATGATGTCGACGCGGTCAAGCGTGGCCGTGTCGGAGTGCATGTAGTTGACCTTCACGCCCTCGTCGAGCAGGTGGTCGGTCAGGTCCTCTGCCATGCGCTTGGTAAGCGTCGTCACCAGCACGCGCTCGCCCTTCGCGGTGCGGACCTTGATCTCGTCGATGAGGTCGTCAATCTGGCCGCGCACGGGGCGCACGTCAATCAGCGGGTCAAGCAGGCCCGTCGGCCTGATGACCTGCTCCACCTGCTGCTCGGAGACGGACTCCTCGTAGTCTCCCGGAGTGGCTGACACGTACACATACTGTGGCACACGCTGCTCAAACTCGTCGAAGCGCAGCGGGCGGTTGTCCAGCGCCGAGGGCAGGCGAAAACCGTGCTCTACCAGCGTCACCTTGCGCGAGCGGTCGCCTTCGTACATGCCGCGAATCTGAGGCACCGTGACGTGGCTCTCGTCGATGATGCACAGCATGTCTGCGGGGAAGTAGTCAATGAGCGTGTAGGGTGGCTCGCCCGGAGAGCGGCCGTCCATATGGCGCGAATAGTTCTCGATGCCCGAGCAGTAGCCCATGGTCTCGAGCATCTCGAGGTCGTAGGCGGTGCGCTGCGCCAGGCGCTGCGCTTCCAAGATGCGGTCAGCCGCCTTGAGCTCGGCCACGCGCGCCTCAAGCTCTTCCGAGATGGTGCGCAACGCCTGCGTGACCTTGGGGCGCTCCGTCACATAGTGCGAGGCAGGCCAGATGGGAATGGCGTCAAACTCGCGCACGATCTCGCCCGTCACCTTGTCCACCTCGGCAATGAGCTCGACCTCGTCGCCAAAGAAGCTGATGCGCAGCGGGTTTTCTGCGTAGGGCGGAAACACGTCAACGGTGTCACCGCGCACGCGGAAGTGGCCACGCTGGATGTCGTAGTCGTTGCGGTCGTACTGGATGTCGATCAGCGCATGGATGAAGTCGTCGCGCTCAAGCGGCTCGTCCTTGCTGACGGTGGGCGCCAGACCCGCGTAATCCTCGGGGCTGCCGATACCATAGATGCAGCTCACGGATGCCACCACAATGACGTCGCGGCGGCTGAGCAGGCTGGACGTGGCCTGATGGCGCAGCTTCTCTACCTCTTCGTTGATGGAGGCATCCTTCTCGATGTAGGTATCCGTTTGGGGCACATACGCCTCGGGCTGGTAGTAGTCGTAGTAGCTGACGAAGTAGACCACGGCGTTGTTGGGAAACAGCTCGCGCATCTCGCTTGCGACCTGCGCGGCCAGCGTCTTGTTGGGCTCCATGATGAGGGTGGGCTTTTGGGTTGCCTCGATGAGCTTTGCCATGGTGAAGGTCTTGCCCGAGCCCGTCACGCCCAGAAGCGTCTGGTAGCGCAGGCCGTCCTCTACGCCCTTGGCCAGCTTGGCGATGGCCTGCGGCTGGTCTCCGGCCGGCTCGTACGGCGAGACCACCTCAAGCCGGGTGTCATCCTCCTGCCGCCCAAAGCGACGGAGCTCTCCTCCAAAGTGACCGACAACCGCCACGCTCTCTCCCTCCACGTTCATTTTCGAACTAGTGTACCCTAATTCTACGTCCCGCACACGGACAACGGCAGGCTTCCGAGACTTCATGTCTGGGCGGCGCTGTATTATTACGTGTTACCTGTTCTTCCTAGCCTCTGGAGCGACCTATGCGCACAGAACCAAAGAAGCGAAACATCCTGCGTGACGAGCATGGTGGCACCATCGTCACCGTGCTCTGCACCATCTTGGGCGTTGCCGTCATCTTGGTGGGCCTCATCTTTGTCATCATGGGCTTTGAGTTTGCCGCCGAGGGTGAGGAGCTTGGCCTCGTCCTGTTTGCGCTGACCATCGCCGCCATCGCCATTATCTCGGGAGTGACGCTCATCGCTCTTCCGCGCATGGTCTCGCGTGGCCAGGACGCGATGCCCGCATCGGGCCCCAGCTATGCGCCCATCACACCCGGGCAGCGCGCTGATGGGCCGCAGGTGGTCTCTCGCACCACCATCGCGGGGCCTGACTCGCATGGCCCGCACAACTCCGGCAGCACCGAGGGCCCCAGCTCGCCGGCGCAGGCCACCCCTGTCCCCCAGCCCGTTACCCCTACGCCCGCCGCACATACGTCTGCCGCAACCGAAGAGGTGGCCAACCTCATCACGAGGTCGCAGGACGTGCTCGCCACGCTGAAGGACCTCGTCCGTCATGAGGCAACGGCTCAGGGCGGAAGCAACCGTCACCTGGCAAGCATGCTTGAGGCCGCCGGGCTCATGGACTGGAACGACTCCCCCACCTGCGAGGCCGGACGCCTTACCCGCACGCGCCACTTCTGGATTCGCCTTAACGCCGACGAGCTTACTGACGAGGAATACGACCGCCTTGTCGCCATCGAGGCAGCCCTCTGCGTCAACCAGGACCTTGGTGGGCTTGCCTCAAGCGCCACCGTTGACGAGTGCTATCCGGAGGTCGTCCGCAAGGTGTTCTCGCAGATGTCGCTGCAGAAGATCGAGCCGTACGACGTGCGTCCCGCGCTTGGTGCCGCCTATCCCGGCGTGGCCGCAGACGCCATCCCGGGCGAGTGGGCCGTACGCGCGCGCATCGCCTCCATCGCGGAGTGCGCCGTCACGCCGTTCCGCGTGGTGCACAATCACCGTGCCAACGTCTCGGAGCATGTGGCTGTCCTCTCGCTTGAGGTGCCGCGTCCTCGCTGCATGGCCATTTTCTCGTCCGACGCGCGCGTGCAGACCTCGCTTGCCCGCTCGTATGCGCTGCGACTGGCAACGCTGCTCGCCTCGCACGCCATCAAGCACTCGGCGCTCGCAGACGAGCCACTCATCACGACGGTCTACGTCAACTGCTTCGAGCGCAGCGGCACCGAGGCCGTGCTCTCCATCCGCTTTGACGAGCACCTTGTTGCCCAGCTCACGAAGCTCGTATCCAGCGAGTCTGCCTTGGAGTCCAACGGGTTCCCCACGAGCGATGCCATCCGCGCGACCTTCGGCCCCGACGGATGGTTCCAACCGGTCAAGCCCTTTCTCACGTTTAGCGACCCAACGGTGTCGCCCAGCTGGCGCTTCACGTACCCCGAGCTGGTCAGCCTGCCCACCTCAGACCAGCTGCGCGCCGTCACGGGTGCGCGCACCGTATCTGACCTGGGCATCAACGAGAACGCGGGACGCATCGCCGCTTGGGATGCGCTCTGTACCGAGCCGTGGGAGACCACCGAGCAGATCGTCTCTCGCCTGAAGCAGCAGCTCTTTGACGCGCAGGACATCACAGTGTCCGAGGCCTGCAACCGCACCATCGAGCAGCTGCTCGCCGGCACGGTTGACGCCACCGACACCGACGAGCTGAGCCACATCTTCATTGCGGGAACCGCGCTTGAGCGCGCGGTCGCTCAATCGGAGGAGGCCCTCGACGAATCCGATGGCCCCGCTGACCCCGACCGTGCCATCTCGGTGCTTTCCGACGCGCTCTCCCCCATTCAGTCGCTCGGAGCATATCTGGACGACACCGACACCGTCTATCGCTACTTTGGGTCTATCTCTGAGCGCATGCGCTTCAACCTGGACATCGACGACCATCGCCGCGCCGTGCGCCTGGTTCCTGACGCCTACTACAACGCGCTGGCCAACCTCTCCATCGCCTACGACTCCTTGGGAGAGCAGGACAAGGCCATGGCCGCCGCTGAGGAAATGTGCCGCATCGCCCCGCAGTCCATCCACGCCGCGCTGCGCAAGGTGCGCGTGCTCGAGCACCAGTCGCGCATCTACGAGGCGGCCGACCTCATCAAGTACATCCTGCGCTTTGCCAGCACCCCACGCGACGCGGCAATCTGCCACTATCGCCTCGCCTTCATGGAGTGGAAGCTTGGCCGTGAAGACCTCGCGGTGGCCTGCTACCAGCGCTCGCTGACGTGGGATACCGAGATGGGCGCGCAGGCGCGCGAAGAGCTTGACGACCTGCTGAGCTCGGACGAGAACCTGCATCCCCTCAAAGAGGAGGAAGTCGTCGCCCTGCTAGCCAAGGAAGGCATTCCTCTGGGGTGCGATGAGTCCGACAAGCGCCGCACGCTTGCCGCGGCAACGTTGTGCACCGACGAGGGCGTCTTCTGGGCAGCGCGCCCGCTTGTAGGCAACCTCTTTGGCCTGAACAACGACGACGTCATGATGGGCGTCTACCGTTCGCTGGATCGCAACGCCTAAGCGTCCTGTTGCTTCGTACGCAAAAGGGGCCGGCATCTCTTGGTGAGGTGCCGGCCCCTTTTCTCGTTTCTATGAGATGGGCTGCAGGTTTGAATCGTAGAAGCGCCGGTACATGTCGTACGACTCGTTAACCCGCACCAGATAAAGCCGCGTCTCTGGGTAGGTAATGGCATCGGAGATGTTTGGGATACCCCCGTCCATCCAATCCTGCACGGTGCCCAGGCCCGCGTTGTACGCCGCGATCATCTGGTCGGTATCGTCCAGATTCTCGCTCAGGTACTGCAGGCAGGCGCAGCCGTACTCGATGCCCGTCGCGGGGTCCGTCAGGTTGGCCGGATCGTACGTCCACGAGTCAACGTAGCCCCAACCGGCTAGGGTCTCTGCCGTCGAAGGCATCACCTGCATCAGGCCGACGGCGCCCGCACCAGACTCAGCGTCATCCACCCAGTTTGACTCGCACTTGATGACGGCGCACACCAGCAGGGGGTCTACCCCATGGCGCGCCGAGGACTCAAGGATGGCCTCCTCGTGCCGCACGGGGAAAAGCACCCTGCGCATCACGAACCCCGGCGCCATCGAGACGACGAGCGACATCGCGCCAACCGCAGCCACAATCAGCAAAGGGATGGTGCGAAACCAGCGCCAGAAGCGATACTCGGCCCCCATGCGTCACACCCCCTTGCGAACGGGGCGCCAGCCCGCCTGCTCGCGCTCGCTCCACCACGCGTGCACCTGGGCAAGCAGCTCGTCAAGGGTGCCCTCGTTAGAGATGACCGTGTCCGCGTGCTCAACCAGCCACTCGTCGGTCGGCTGATTAGCAGCGCGGACGTCAAAGTCCTCCCCGGTCATGCCGCGGCCAATCGCACGCTCGCGTCGCTTGGCAACCGGAAGGTTCACCACCACGATCTCGTCCGCAAGATCGAAGGACTCAACCATGCGGTCAAGCAGGGGCACCTCAACCACGCAGCACACAGGCTCCCACGCACCGCAGACCGAGCTTGTCAGTGCCTCGGCCAGACGCTCACGAATGGCGGGCAGCTCAAGGGCCTCCAAAAGTGCCGCGTCCTCGCGCGTCGCAAAGGCCCGCGTTGCCAAGAGCCGACGATTCAGCTCGCCGGTCTTGGGGTCAAGCAGGTCCCGCCCAAACGCCTCGGCAATCGCATGCGTCGTCGGCGTTCCGGGCTCAAGCACCTCGCGCGAAATCTGGTCAAGGTCGATACGCCAGGCGCCGAGCCGCTCGAGCTCGGCGGCCACGGTAGACTTCCCCGACGCGATGCCCCCTGCCAGAAAGACGGTATACATGGCCTACGCCACACCCATCAGGTAGGCACGACACAGCTTCTCGGTCTGGGCCAGCGCATCGATGTGGCAGCGCTCGCGGCCGTGGCTGTTAATGACTGCCGGGCCAAAGGCGCCCCAGTAGATGTCGTTGGCAGCGTGGCTCGCCGCGTTACCGTCGGTGGAGTAATGGAAGCACACCTGTGTGTTCCACTTGTCCGGGTCGCACGCCTGCTCGGCGCAGGCAATCAGGCGATTGGTGAGGTTCCAGTCGTAGGGACCCTTGGCGTCGGACGCGATAACAGCCACGCTGTGCTCGTCGGAGCTGTAGTCTGGGCCGATGAGCGAGATGTCCACCGCCACGTACTCCTCGACCTCCTCAGGAACGAAAGTGCCGCCGTGGCCAATCTCCTCAAACATGGGGAAGGCGAAGATTGTGTCAAACGCCGGCTTCTCGCCCGTCTTTGCCAGCCAACGCAGCTCGCCCAGAAGCGCGGCCACGCTGCCCTTGTCGTCGATGTGGCGGCTCATGACAAAGCCGTTACCTATGTCGCAGTAATGCGGGTCGACGCCCACGATGGCCCCTTGCGTGATGCCGAGCGCCTTGACGTCGTCGGGGCTCGTGCAGTCAGGGATGGAGATGGACATGTTGTCCTCGTCGCGCGGCGCGGTGCGGCAGTCCTCCCACACGTGCACCGAGTGCTTGTTGTGGATGATCTGACCCATAATCGTCGCGCCCTTGCGGGTGTGGACGTAGCAGGTCTCGCCCTCGACGTTGTGATAGTTGATGCCGCCCAGCATGCGTACGCGCAGGGTGCCATCATCGTTGATACCGCGCACAATGAGGCCGATGGTGTCGAGATGCGCGCAGATGAGCACGGTCTTGGAAGCATCCCTGCCCGGCACACGCACGTAGGCCGTGGCCTTGCGGTCGGTGTAGAGCTCGTAGCCCCACTGACCCACGATTCGCTCCATCAGCTCGTGGATCTCAGGGTAATAGCCAACGGGACTGTCGCACTCAACCAGCTCCTTGAGCGCACCAGCCAGAAACTGCTCATCTACCTCGTAGTTCATGCTCTCTCTTCACTCCTTTATGAAAACGTCTTTGCGACTCTTCGAAACGTCGGCCTTAGGCCTCCTGCGGTACCGCGTAGCGCGCCACAAGGTCAACCAGCATGTCGACCATGGCCTCAAGCTCGGGCACCGGCACAAACTCGCGCACACCATGGGCATTGTAGTAGCACGCCGAAAGGTTTGCGCAGGCAAAGCCGCGGAACGACAGCTGCGAGCCGTCGGTGCCGCCGCGCATGGGGATGCACGTCATCTCCTGGCCGATGGAGGCGTAGGCCTTTCGCGCGTTCTCGATGAGGTGCGCGTTTTCGGGCAGGGTCACGATGTCGGCCAGGTTGTGGTACTGGTCGTGGATGTCGATGGTCAGCACCTCGCTGCCAAACTGCTGGTTGACGAGCTCGACGGCCGTGCGCATGAGCTGCTTGCGAGCCTCGACCTTCGCCTGGTCGTGGTCGCGGATGATGTAGTCCGCAAGGGCCTCCTCGCAGGTGCCCTGCATGCGCTCGAGGTAGTAGAAGCCGTCGTAGCCCTCGGTGAACTCGGGGCGCTCGGCGGCCGGAAGCAGCTGGTGGAAGCGCATGATGGCCTCGGAGGCGTTGATCATGACGCCCTTGGCCGTGCCCGTATGCACCGAGATGCCCTTGGCACGGACGCATGCCTCGGCCGCGTTGAAGGTCTCGTAGCAAAACTCGCCCAGCGGGCCGCCGTCGATGGTGTAGCCAAACGTGGCTCCAAACTCATCGAGGTCGAGCAGCGCCGCGCCGTGGCCAATCTCTTCATCGGGGACAAATGAGAACGCCAGACGCGGATGCGGAAGCGACGGGTCGTCCTTCAGGCGCTTCATGAGCGAGAGGCACATCGCGTCTCCCGCCTTGTCGTCGCCGCCCAAAAGCGAGGTGCCGTCGGTGGTGATGAGGTCCCACCCCACCATGTGCTCAAGATGACGGTTGGTCTCAGGGCTCACCCACACCTCGCGGCCGTCGCGGCCGATACCGATGGTGAGCTTTCCGCCCTCATAGCGCCTGACCTGGGGGTGAACGGGCTCTCCGTACGACTGCCAAGCCGTGTCGATGTGGCAGCAGAAGCCCAGGGTAGGAAGGTCTTCACAGCCTTCGCTTGCCGGCCAATGGGCGGTCACGTACGCGTGCTCATCGAGGCGAATGTCCTCAGCGCCCAGCTCCTTGAGGTCTTCCACGATGACGCGCGCCATGTCGAACTGGCACTGCGTGGAGGGCACCGTGTCGGCGGTCAGCGGATTGGACTGTGAGGCCACCTTGCAGTACTTGATGAAGCGATCGACAACGTCACTCATAGATATCTCCTTCCGGTGGGCACAGCCCATCAGTTTTTCTCACACATTGTAGTCGACATCAATGCCGCGCCCGCAATGCCCCTCATATCCCCGCTTGACCACCACGACCCTGCAAGCCGTTTTGGGAAGTTTTGGTCTCCACATTGCGTGTTTCTTGCCAGCTACGTGCAGGTTTGTGCAAGTCGAATCTAGATTGTCGCTAACCCCTCTGAAGATGCCGCATACCCTTGAGTGTATGGACATCATACTTACCGACATACAGGCCCGTAGGGCGCAGCGCATGGCGCGTCAAGAGCGCTCGACACTGCGCTTCGCTCGTCGGATGCCCGTTTCGGAAGGCGCCATCTGTCCCCCTGCACTTCTTGAGCAAGTGGTGAGACCCGTCCTTGAGTCTCTCGACATCGTCCATGCGAACGAGCCTATCCACCTGCGCGTCTTTGGGGTTGGTCGCAAGACGCGCTGCGTTGACCTACAGCTCCACCGCACCACCGTGCACATGCCGCCTAACTCATTTGACTGTGTTGTGCCCACAGACGCCGAGGTTGGCCTGACGCTCAAGGAGGCGGATGTCCGGATCTTTGTCGATGGCCCGTGCCTTTGCGTGCTCGACCTCATTCAAGAGAACCTTGCAAAAACGAGCAAGGGACAGCTATCGCGGAGAATCCATCCCTTTGCGCAGAGCCTAGCCCTTGCCTCCGAGTTCTGTGGTACCTATGCACGCGACCCGCATAGCCCTCGACATGGAAGGCCACGTTACGAGGCGCCTCCAGTGCTCACCATTGACGAGCTGAAGGAGTTCTCCGATAACGTGGGAAGGGCGAACGGAGCCTCGGTGCTTCGCGATATCGTGATGTGCCTCGCAGAGCAGCTCGCCTCGCCCATGGAAACGCTCGTATATGCACTGGCAGTAGCGCGCACGTGTCTTGGAGGGCTTAATCTTCCCAAGCCCGCGGTTAACCAACCCCTCAGCCTTTCTTCCAACGAGCGTAAGACCATCAGCCTGAGCCAGATCACGCCGGACTTGTACTGGGATGCCTACAAGGAGGCGGTGGAGTACGACGGCGAAGACCATAACACCGAAGAGGGAATCAAGAAGGATAAGCGTAGGATCGTGGGCTATCAGACTTTAGGAATCACCGTCTTCCCTGCCACAAAAGACGACTTCAAAGACACAGCAGCCACTGATGCGTTCATGCGCTCTGTTACGCGTCATATGGAAAAACACGAAGGCAAGGCCTTTAAGAGACGCATGGAACGGCTCTTCAACAGCGATACGCACCGAACGCGGCGAGAGATGCTTCGCAAGGCAATTCAATCCTGTCCCTAGGCGTCGACCACAAGACGTGCGCATTGCTCCGCCCAGATTCGGTTAGTTTATGTACAGATGCGAACTTCCGAGAATAGTCTTTGACAAAAACACTTGAGTTTATGAACAGACCAATCATCTGGACGCCCAGGCCGACGTACATAAGCTCAAGAATAATGTCTCAGGTTTGCGCCTCAGAAACCAAAACGTACATAAACTCGATCTTTTTGAGCAGTCAGATACGAAGGCCAGCTCAATCGTTCAGAGCAGAGCGAATAGAGCTTGATATCTCCTAGCAATATGCTAGGATTCAATACATGAAGACGACTACAGACAACACGCTGCTTTGTTGGGGCCGCATGATGCGCAGGCCCGGGCTCTCTTATGGCCGAGTCTCGTCTTGGCTTGAGTCCAGGCATTAAGCCGTTCGCCAAGCTGGGCTGTCAGCTGTCTGAAACGCTCCGCAAACGGTCGCTTCCGTTAAATCCCAGCTACAGCGCTTGTAATCGCCACGTTATATACCGTATGTTCTGAACAATATGCATTTCCCCTCTACGAAAGGAAATACTATGGCTAACGTTCGTCAAGGCGTGCTGAGCCGCGCCATCTCGCCCGAGCTCTCCCGCCGTTCCTTCCTGCGCGGCGCCCTCGGCGCTGCCGTTGCAGCTGCCGCCGTTCCTCTGGCAGCCTGCGGTGGCGGAGCGGACGCTGGTGGCGAGGACGCCGGTGCCGTCCTGCGCTTTGGCACCTCCAACCCCGGCGCCAACGTCGACACCCAGCTCACCTCCAACACCATCGGCATTTCCGAGAACGTCTGCGACACCCTCGTGACGCTCGACCCCAACACGCAGGAAGTCCTGCCGCTGCTCCTCACCTCGCTCCCCGAGGTCTCCGAGGACGGCCTGACCTACTCCTTCGAGCTCAAGAGCGACGTCAAGTTCCACGACGGCACCGTGCTGACCGCCAACGACGTCAAGTACACCTTCGAGCGCCTCTTCAAGCTCAAGAGCCAGACCGACTCCTACACCTACATCGTAGGTGCGCAGGACATCATCGACGACAAGGCCACCGAGCTCACCGGCCTCACCGTGGTTGACGACACGCACTTCACCATCACGCTGACGCAGGTCTACTCCTCGTTCGTGCGCATGCTCTGCCAGTTCTACGCCTCCATCTACCCGGCCGCTGCCTGCGAGGCCGCTGGCGACAACTGGGGCATCGGCACCGACTTCATCGGCACGGGTCCCTTCAAGATCGAGAGCAACGACGACACCACCGAGGTCGTGCTGGTTGCCTTTGATGACTACCATGAGGGCCGCCCGGCGCTCGACCGCATCGAGATTACCTACATCGACGACCCCGCCACCCGTGTCTCCAGTTTCAAGACCGACGATATCGACCTGTGCTTCGTCGACACCTCGCTGCTTGAGCAGTACAAGGACGATGAAGAGGTTTCTGGCTCGCTCGTGTACTACACCCCCGCCGCCACCCAGTTCCTCAACCTCAACCTCAACGGCCCCGAGTTCCAGGACATCAAGGTCCGCGAGGCCCTGTCCCTGGCCATCAACCGCCAGGAGCTCTGCGACACCATCCTGTCTGGCGCGGCGCTCCCCTGCACCGGCTTCATTCCGCCCTCGGAGTCCGGCTCCGATCCCAACGGCACCGTCCTCGAGTTTAACGTCGCCCGCGCGCAGGAGCTCCTCGTTGAAGCTGGCAACCCCACCGTTTCCTTCACCGCGAAGGTCCGTCCGCAGGACGAGAACGTCATGGTGGCCATCCAGGGCTACTGGCAGGCAATCGGCGTTGACTGCAAGGTGGAGACCATGGACCCGCAGCAGTGGCGTGATGACCGTGCCGCCGGCAACCTCGTCTGCACGCTCGTGACCTGGTCCACCCTGTCCTTCGTGGGTGTTGAGCACATGGGTTCCTACTTCACCAGCGACAAGGCGAGCCTGCGCAGCTCGTTCTACAACAGCCCCGAGTTCGACGCCTACGTCCAGGCCGCCCGCAGCGCCATGGACGACACCGAGGTCACCGAGAACACCATCAAGGCCGACAACCAGCTGGTCCGCACCGACTTTGGCACCATCCCCGTGGACTGGCCGCAGAACCCCTACGTCCTGCGCGAGGGCTTCGACGGCCTCGAGGTGCTGGTGGACTTCCACTTCAAGCACGTCACCAAGGCATAGTTCCACGCACTGCCACCGGTAACGCAGAGGGCCCCTCAATTGAGGGGCCCTTCTTTTCTGTGGGACACGGGTTCGGAACCCATGTTGCAAATGGGACACGGGTTCCGAACCCGTGTCCCACGATGTGGCTACACCATCGGGGCGGGGGTCTTTTCCTCGTCCGTCAGCGTCTCGTCGTACAGGTGGCACGCGCAGACGTGACCCGGCGCGATCTCCATCTCCTTGGGAGCGCGCTGGGAGCACACGCGCATGCAGTTGGCGCAGCGGGTGTGGAAGCAGCAGCCCGAAGGCGGGTTGGCCGGGCTCGGCACGTCGCCCGTCAGAATCTTCTTGTCCTGGATACGCTCGCGCGTGATGCGCGGCACGACGCCCAGCAGCGCCTCGGTATACGGGTGGCGCGGGTTGGCAAACAGCTCGTCAGCCGTGGCCAGCTCCATCATGTGGCCGAGGTACATGACCATGATGCGGTCGGAGATGTGCTTGACCACCGAGAGGTCGTGGCTGATGAAGATGTAGGACAGGCCGAGGTCGCGCTGCAGCTGCTCAAGCAGGTTGATGACCTTAGCCTGCACCGACACGTCAAGCGCGGAGACCGGCTCGTCGCAGATGACGATCTCGGGCTCAAGCACGATGGCGCGCGCGATGCCGATACGCTGGCGCTGGCCGCCCGAGAACTCGTGCGGATAGCGATACTTATAGGCCAGGTCGAGACCGACCTTGCTCATAATCTCCTCGACGCGGGCGTCGCGCTCCTCGCGCGTCTTGTACGTCTTGGCGATGTCGAGCGGCTCGGCGATGATGTCGGCCACCGTCATGCGCGGGTTGAGCGACGAGTACGGGTCCTGGAAGATGAGGGTCATCTTCTTACGGGCCTCGATCAGCTCGGCACCCGACAGCGCCGTAAAGTCCACGCCGTCCAGCCTGACCGTGCCACTCGTGGGCTCGGTCAGGCGCAGGACGCACTTGCCGGTGGTGGACTTGCCGCAGCCCGACTCGCCTACAATAGCGAACGTCTCGCCACGTCGGACCTCGAAGCTCACGTCCTCAAGAGCGTGCACGTAGTTCTCGGCCTTGCCAAAGAGCCCCTTCTTGATGGGATAGTGCTTGGTCAGGTGCTCGGCCTTGAGAATGACCTCACCCAGCTCCTTGTCCTTAGCCATTACGCATCACCCCACTTCTCGGTGAACTTCCAGCAGGCCACATGGTGCTTCTGATTGCCGTTGACCGGCGTCATGGGCGGGAACTCCTTGTCGCAGAGGCCGGCGCGTGCGTACGGGCAACGCGGGTTGAAGAGGCAGCCCGTAGGCAGCTCGTCAAGCATGGGCACGTTGCCCGGAATGGCATAGAGCTCGTCAACACGGCCGTCGAGCTGCGGAATCGACGCAATGAGGCCGCTCGTGTAGGGATGCTCGGGGTTGGTGAAGAGCTCGTAGGCGTTGGTGTACTCCACCAGGCGGCCGGCATACATGACCAGCACCCAGTCGGCCATCTCGGACACGACGCCCATGTCGTGCGTGATGAGCATGACGGCCGTTCCCAGCTCCTCGCGCATCTTGTCGATGAGCTGCAGAATCTGGGCCTGGATGGTGACGTCGAGCGCCGTGGTGGGCTCGTCGCA
>DJXA01000170.1:14791-15397 GCA_002449555.1 Atopobiaceae bacterium UBA7016
GTGGTGGGCTCGTCGCAGATCAGAAGCGACGGCTGGCACGCGAGCGCCATGGCGATCATGACGCGCTGGCGCATGCCGCCGGAAAGCTCATGCGGGTAGCTCTTGAAGACCTTCTCTGGCGCGGGGATGCCCACCAGCTTGATCATCTCAAGCGCGCGGGCGTCGGCGTCCTTCTTGGACATGCCCTTGTTGTGCACCAGCAGGCCCTCGCGAATCTGGCGGCCAGCCGTCATGACCGGGTTGAGCGAGGTCATGGGCTCCTGGAAGATCATGCCGATGCGGTTGCCGCGGTAGGCGCGCATCTCGTCGCGCGACAGCTTGGCGAGGTCCTTGCCCTCAAAGTTGATGGAACCGCCGACGATCTTCGCAGGCGGCTGGGGCAACAGGCCCATGATGGAGAGCGCCGTCATGGACTTGCCGCATCCGGACTCGCCCACCACAGCCAGCGTCTCGCCCTTGCGCATGATGAACGAGAGCTCCTGGATGGCGGGAAGCGCACCGTCCTCGGTGAAGAGGGTAACGGAGAGGTCCTTGACCTCAAGCAGCGTCTCTGCCGTGCTGGCGCCGTCGGCCACGTGGCTGGTGACCTTGGTCTCGTACGCGTTG
>DJXA01000134.1 GCA_002449555.1 Atopobiaceae bacterium UBA7016
CCGTTGCCGTCGTTGTCCTTGTCCACGTAGATGTAGCCGTAGCGCTTCTTCATCTCGCCCGTGCCGGCACTCACGATGTCGATGCAGCCCCACGTGGTATAGGCGATGAGGCCCACGCCGTCGGCCAGCGCCTCGTCCATGGCCTTGATGTGCGCACGGAAGTAGTCGATGCGATAGTCGTCGTGGAACTTGCCGTCCTCGGCGCGCTCGTCGATGGCGCCAAAGCCGTTCTCAACCACCATGATGGGAATCTGGTAGCGGTCCCACACCTCGTTCAGGCTCCAGCGCAGGCCGTCCGGGTCGATGGCCCAGCCCCAGTCGCTCTTCTTGAGGTACGGGTTGGGCACGCCCATCACCATGTTGCCACCCGCGCTTGCCACGTCGGGGTCGGCCGAGAAGCAGTTGGTCATGTAGTAGCTGTAGGTGTACATGTCCACGGTGCCCTCGCGCAGGGCCTCCTCGTCGCCCGGCTCCATGGGAATGGTGATACCGTTGTCGGCAAAGAAGCGCTTGGCGTAGCCGGGATAGGCGCCGCGGCACTGCACGTCAGAGCAGAGCCAGGTGCCAATCTGCAGCTTCTTCTGGGTGCCGAGCACGTCGGCCGGCGCGCAGGTGTAGGGATAGATGGACGGGCCGCCGCCGATCATGCAGCCCACCATATAGTCGGGGCAGATCTCGTGGGCGAGCTTCACGGCCTTGGCGCTGGCCACAAACTGGTGGTGCAGCGCGGTGTAGATGGTGTTGAGCTCGTCCGGGTCGTCCGAAGGAGCGAGGCCCATGGGGACCACGTCCTCCTTGGGCAGTATGCCACCGGCGATGAGGCTGCCCAGGCCACCGTTCTGCAGCATGTTGATCTCGTTGAAGGTGAGCCAGTACTTCACGAGGCCTTGGTACTCGGTGAAGATGGTGCGGCAGAGGTTGAGGTAGAAGTCGATGCAGCGGCGGTCGGCCCAGCCGTTGTACTTCTCGCAGAGGCCCCAGGGGATCTCGTAGTGGCTGATGGTGACGAGCGGCTCGATACCGTTGTCTTTGCAGCACTGGAAGAGGTTGCGGTAGAACTCCACGCCGGCGGCGTTGGGCTCGGCCTCGTCGCCCACCGGATAGATGCGGCTCCAGTTGATGGAGGTGCGGAAGATCTTCATGCCCATCTCGCCGAAGAGCTTGATGTCCTCGGCATAGTGGCCGTAGAAGTCCACTGACTCATGGCTGGGATAGTAGGTGTCGGGGTCGATGACGCGCGTGTAGGTGCGCGGACGGTCGACCGCGCCGCCCGTCAGGTGGTCCTCGACGCTCTCGCCCTTGCCATCAGCGAGCCACGCGCCCTCGCACTGGTTTGCGGCCGTCGCGCCGCCCCACAGGAAGCCTTCGGGAAAATGTGCCATCTCTGTCCCCTCTCTCGGATTACAGACTAATGCCATACCTATTTGGCATTTTACGAGCGTGTGCGTCTGCTGAAGGTGACGCAACGGCAGACGAGCGTGATACAATGGCACGCGCGAGGTGGGCCAGGCGACCGCGGGACGTGCTTGCACGTCATGAGGAAAGTCCGGGCTCCACAGGGCAGGAAGCAGGTTAACGGCCTGGCGGGGTAACCCGACGGAAAGCGCCGCAGAAAAGAAGACTCCCGCTGCCCGCTTTGCGGGTGAGAGAAAAGCTGAAACGGTGGTGTAAGAGACCACCAGCGTCGTGGCAACACGGCGGCTTGGCAAGCCCCTTCCGGAGCAAACGCATGTAGGAGCGCTATGGTGTGGCCCGCACTGCGCTCGGGTAGCGCGCTAGAGGCGGACGGCGACGTCCGCAGTAGATAAATGGTCGCCCCCGACAGAACCCGGCTTATCGGCCCACCTCGCACCTTTCTTGATTGCGAATGTTGACATGGGGAGCCTCGTTCGGTCAACATTCGCTTGTTACGTACATCCGTTCCTCTCTGGTGTATAATCGAACAGAGATTCGACCTGAGAGGAGCGTAGGCGAGCATGGACACCCTCACCAAGCTGGGCATCCTGGCTGATGCGGCCAAGTACGATGCCGCCTGCACCTCCTCAGGGGTCGATCGTGGCCCGCAAGCGGGCAAGGTGGGCTTTGCTCAGGGAGGCGGCCTCTGCCACTCCTTCACGCCGGACGGCCGGTGCGTCACGCTGCTCAAGGTGCTCATGTCCAATGCCTGCACGTACGACTGTGCCTACTGCGTCAACCGCCGGCAGGCAAGCGTCCCACGCGCCACGTTCACCCCACGTGAGCTGGCGGAGCTTACGGTTGACTTCTATCGCCGCAACTACATCGAGGGGCTCTTCCTCTCCTCCGGCGTGCTGGGAACGCCCGACGCCACCACCGAGCGCATGATCGAGTGCCTGCGCCTCCTGCGCGACGAATACCGCTTCAACGGCTATATCCATGCCAAGGTCATTCCTGGCACCTCGGACGAGCTGGTAGATGCGTTTGGCCGACTGGCTGACCGCCTCTCCGTCAACCTCGAGCTACCCAGTTCGGCCTCGCTGACCGAGCTCTGTCCCGAGAAGAACGCTCGCGGCATCTCGCACCCCATGGCGCAGATCCGCCGCACGAGGGAGCTTGAGGAACAGATGCTCAAGGAAGGCCGCAAGAAGGGCAACTCGAACAAACTTGAGGGTTCTCTTGCCGCAGAACCGCTGGTCAGCGCCCTGGCCACAAACCCTCAACCACAGACCGAGGCCCTCAGCGCCTTCGCACCGCTCACAGCCATCGAGGGTAGCTCGAGGCTTACCAGCGCCAAACAGCTCAGGCGCGCCGAAGCCACAGACACGATGCCCCTTCGCGCGGTAGGCATGCAGATGACGCTTCGCCCACGCTCAACCGTGGCATCGGGCAGACGGCGCTTCGTACCTGCGGGCCAGTCCACGCAGCTCATCGTGGGGGCCACGCCCGAGGACGACAACCACATCCTGCAACTCTCCAACGCGCTCTACCAGCGCTTTGACCTTAAGCGCGTGTTTTTCTCGGCCTATATGCCCATGGTTGACGACGCGCGCCTGCCCGAGCAAGGGGCGCCCGTGCCACTGCGCCGCGAGCACCGGCTATACCAGGCAGACTGGCTCATGCGCTACTACGCCTTCTCCCCCGACGAGCTGGCAACGCCGGAGGAGCCATGGCTTGACCTCGACGTAGACCCCAAGCTCGCCTGGGCACTGAGGCATATCGACCGGTTCCCAGTTGAGGTGATGGACGCGCCCATCGAGCTGCTGCTGCGCGTGCCTGGCGTAGGGCCGGTCGGCGCACGGCGCATCATGGCGGCCCGCAAGGCGGGGCCCGTCACGTTTGAGGACCTCGCGCGTCTGCGCATCACGCTCAAGCGAGCTCGGCATTTCCTTACGTGCGGCGGCAAACACGACCCCAAGAGCCCGCTTGACGCCCAGCTCATCAGGGAGAAGGTGGTGAGCGATGCCAAGCAGAGTGCCTACAACCACACGCGGCGCCAGGCCGAAGGGCAGCTCTCCCTCTTCTAGCCGCAAGCGACCCATCTCGGTGGATGGCGCACGCCTACGATGCGAAGCCGCCTTAGCAGACGGCTACGCCGTGGCACTGGCCTGCGACCTCTCGCTTGAGGGCGTGTTGGGAGCCACGGGCATTGGCTACCTTGCCCACGCGGACGAGAGCCGCGTGCGCCTGGTGCCGCGCGACGCCTGTCAGGCGCGCTTTGGGGAACAGGTGGTAGACACGCCCTCCGACGCCAGCGACGAGCTGGTGGGCTTGGCGCGGCGCGTATACCGCGGCATCGAGCGCCACGTGGCTAATGGCTGCCCGAAGGCGCGCAACGGCGCGTGCCCCACCAACTGCGCGGGAGCCTGCGCACGGCGTCTGGTGTACGCCTCGGCGTCCGATGTCCCCAGCATGCCCGAGGCGCTCCATCGCTATGCGCGCAAGGCCTTTGTTGAAGGGCCCCGTATGAGGTCGCTCATCGCCGACGAGCTGGTGGTGGAGGTTGACGAGCTCGCCCGCTACGTCCTGAACGAATGCGAGCACACCAAGCAGTTCGCACGATTCTCGCTTCTGGCCGACGGCTCGCTCTTTGCCGTGTTCAGGCCCAACGCCGACACCATTCCCTTGACGGCAGGCTACTTTGCCGCGCGCATGGGCGGCGAACGGTTTTGCATCGTCGACCCGGTGCACCGTTCGGCCGCATTTCATGACTCCGGAAAGCTGAGCGGCCACAAGGGACACACGGTGGTGCGGCTCGACCGCGAGAGCGCCGATCAGTTGCTTGCCACCAAAGACCTCTCCCCCGATGAGCTGTACGTACGGGCCCTGTGGAAGCGCTTCTACGACAGCGTGGCGCTACCGGGGCGCGACGCCTCGCAGCGCGGATACGACCTGCAAGCTGGCTGGATGCCCCGCCGCTTCTGGGGAGGCCTCACCGAGCTCGATCTGAGAAACGACGCCAAAGCCTCAACCATTCCTCAAAGGTACACCGGCAAAACCCTAAAGTAACCATCAACCCCGCAGGTACACACCCTCATTGCGAATGCTGACATTTGGGGCCCTGTCTTTTGTCAACATCAACAAGTGAAGGAACGTGCCACGAGGGTCCGACCCTTGTGGTTCACTCCGCTGGCAGCCAATAGAAAAGGGGCGCCGGCTTGCGCCAGCGCCCCTCATCTCATCGTATGGAGCTAAAGCTTAGTCCAGATCGCCGAAGTCGTCGAAGTCGGGCTGCACCGGAGAGAGCACGGTGGCGTCAGCCGAGGGAGCCGGGGTCGGGATGACCGGCGCGGGGGCGGGGGCAACCTCGCGGGCAGCGGAGCCGTTGGGCGTGGACAGGGTAGCCTGCGGGAAGACAGCGTCGGCATCATCCATGAAGTGCTGGATGAGCTTCTTGTACTCGGAGCGGAAGTCCTCGCGGGACTGCTTCAGGCGGTCGATCTCCTCCAGCTCGGTCTGCTTCTCGGCCAGAGCCTGGCGAATGACCTCGCGCGCCTTAGTCTCGGCGTCGGTGCGGATCTTGTCGGCGCTGTTGCGAGCCTCCTCGAGCATACGATCGGCGCTCTGCTGGGCAACCAGCAGGACCTGGGAGATCTGGCGCTCGGAAGCCATGTAGCCAGCGTCATACGCGGGAGCCTGCTGCACGGCGGCGGCAGAGGCAACGCCCTGCTCGCGCAGCTGGGCAACCTGGGCCTGGGCGGCGGCGAGCTGCTGCTCGGAGCTGTTCAGGCGGCCCTTGAGGTCAGCGATCTTGTTGAGCATCGCGTCGACCTCGCTCGAAATCTGATCGAGGAAGGCGTCAACCTCCTCGGTGTTGTAGCCGTGCTTGGAGGGGGAGAAGGTGAGTTGTTCGATGTCAGCGGGTGTGATTGCCATCTTTGTCCCTTTCGTTTGATGCCACACTGCCGCGTGGCATGCGTACCTGTTCTGAAGTATAGCGGACGAACGTTACAGCAAGCGCTTAACTAGGTCGAGAACCAAGATTGCCACGACCGGCGAGAAGTCAAGCGACATCCCGGAGCCGCCAAACGTAGGCAAGACGCGCCGGAAGATGTTGAGGAACGGGTCCACGATGCCCCTGAGGGCGTTGTGGATCTGGTCGATGGTGGAGCCGTAGCTCCGCGGAATCCAGCTCATGAAGACGTTCACGATGATGAGCAGCTCGTAGGCGTCTATCAGTCGCCAGAGGAAGTAAGCCAAACGATACATTGCCATCACCCCCCTGCCAGCTCGCGCGTGCGCTCGAGTGCCGCGTCGACGGCCTCGAGCGTGGACTCGAAGAGTAACGGCTCCATGGCGCGCAGGGCCTTGATGGTGGTGCCGCCGGGCGAGGAGACGCGCTCCATATACAGGCGCGGATGGTCGCCCGAACGCAGCAGCTGGGCCGCGGTGCCCTGCATGGTGGCCGCCACCATCTCACGGCAGTCGGCCGCGGGAAGGCCCGCCTCGATGCCGGCGCGCGTCAGGCAGTCGACGAAGAGCGCAAAGAACGCGGGCGCGCAGCCCGTGACCACGCCGGCCACGTCGAGCTGGTCCTCGCGCATGACGCGCGCAACGCCCAGACCAGAGAGCAGGCTTTGCACCAGTGCCACATCATCGCTCGTGGCACAGCTGCCGGCGGTGATGGCAACGGCACCCGAGCGCTCCTGCATGGGCAGGTTGGGCATGCAGCGAACCGCGTGCGTGTCGGCGGGCAGCCAGCCCTCGAGCGTGGCCACCTTGACGCCGGCCGCGATGGAGACCACCAGCCGCCCGGCGAGCGCGTCCGCGATGGATGCGACCACGCCGGGAAGCACCTGCGGCTTGACCGCAAGGAACACTACCGCGGGGTTGGCCTCGGCCAGCATCTGGGCTGCGTCGGCATACGCCGTGGCGCCCAGGTCCTCGAACGACGAGCGCACGTCGGCACTGAGGTCGCTCACAAAGAGGCACGCGGCGTCGAGCGCCTCAGAGAGCACCAGGCCGCGGGCGATGGCGCCACCCATGGCACCGGCGCCCACAAAGGCGATGTTTCCGTCAAAGGATGCCATGGCCTACCCCTAGATGGTGCCGTCGGCGGACAGCTTGTCGATGTCGGCCTGCGAGATCGACAGGTTGGCGGGCGTCACGGCGAAGGCCGCGTTGCCGACCTGCTCGACTGCGCCGCCGATACCCGTGGCAAAGCCGAACGAGAAGTCGAGGATGCGCGTGGCGATATCGCCCGGGGTGTTCTTCAGCGACAGGATGACGGGCTGGTTGGTGCGCACGCGGCGAACCACCATCTGCACGTCGTCATACGCGGCGGGGCTGAGCACGTAGGGCGGAAGCTGCGCCACGCCGCCGCGGGGCATGGGGGTCAGGCCGATGTCGCCCGGCGTGGTGGAGCCAGCGGTGCCCAGGGCGCCGCGGCCGGTGTTCTGCGCGGTCAGCGGCGTGTCACCATAGCCCTGGCGATGGTCAGAGCCGTAGGCATCGTTGTTCACCGGATAGCCGTAGCCCGCGGAGGCAGTGCCCGCGTTGTTGGCCACGGGACGGCCGGAACGCGTGTACACCGAGACGCTCTCTGCCTCGGGACGCCTCGTGTTGCCCAGAATGCCGCTCGTGTCGCGCTGCGGCTCCTCCTCGGGCTCGTCGTAGTACTCCTCGAAGTCGTCGTCATAGTACTCGTCGTCTCCGCCGAGGTTCAGACGCTCCTTGATTGTGTCAAAAAAGCCCATGTCTCTCACCTTCCACGCCTGGCGCCATCTGACGCCCCGACATTACCAAACCTTGCAAACAGCGCTACGAAAGCACGTAGCCCTGGTCGAACACAATTCTTCCCAATCTGACGAGCGTCGAGCCTTCCTCCACGGCAATGGTGAAGTCGTCGCTCATGCCGCAGGACAGCACGTCAAGTGCCAGCCCCGTATAAATGCGCAGCTCATCGCGCAGTTCGCGCAGACCGCTGAACGTCTTGCGCGCAGCGTCTGCGTCACGTGCGGGTGCCATGGTCATGACGCCCTTCACGTCGATTCCACCAAGCTTGACGAGGTCTTCAGCTGCGGCGAGCACCTCGTGCGGGGCAAAGCCCGACTTGCTGCCCTCCCCCGAGACGTTGACCTCAAGCAGCACCGGAGCCACGATGCCGCGCGCCTCGGCGCGCTTCGAGATGGCCTCGGCGAGATGCGGGGACGACACGGAGTGAATGAGGCGCACGTTGCCGAGCACCTGGTTGATCTTGTTCTTCTGCAGGTTGCCGATCATGTCAAACGTCAGCTCGGG
>DJXA01000234.1 GCA_002449555.1 Atopobiaceae bacterium UBA7016
CAGCCAGCAGCAGCGAGTCCTCCCCAAGGCCAGCCGTCGCGTCTACCACCACCGGAGCCTCAACGCCCTTAATGCGCGCAGCTTTCACCAGAAGCTCGCTACGCACGCGGTCGGCCCGCAGGCGCGGAAGTAGCCGCGTGAAGTCTCCCCGCAGCTCCATGCCCTCGCCCACCAGCGTCAGACCTTCGTCATATATGCGCAGCTCAAGGCCGTCGGGGCACGTGATACCCGAGATGTCTGCCACGTCCACGCCTCCTCCCCCGCACTGCCGTCAACGCGCACGTCTACTATACGCCGTAGATGAGACGTTGGGGGTAGCCCCAACGTCTCAACGAAAACGAAAGCAGGCCAGAGACTAATTGCCTCTGGCCTGCAGTTCTTTCTGGTGCCCCCGAAGAGATTCGAACTCCTGACACCAGGTTTAGGAAACCTGTGCTCTATCCCCTGAGCTACGAGGGCGTAAGCGCCATTCTAGCACACCAAAAGCGGGCGCCAAACGGCACGAGTAACGCTACTTCTTCTTCGCGGCCCTCTCGGCAGCCTCGCGCTCGGCATCCTCGCGAATAATCTGCTCAAGGCGGCGCTTAGTCATGCCCTTGACCTCGGCATCGATGCGCCTGCGCACAGGACGAGCCTTCACGAGGTCATAGATGAACGCGCCAATGATGCAGACGTACGCCAGCACCAGCGAAACCAGCGCCACCGGCACCAGCACGTTGGCGCTGCTGGTATCCGCACCGGAGCGGTTAAGCATGTAGTTGATGCCAAACGAAAGGACGGTCAGCGCAAGGCCAAGACCCAAGAGAATCCACCAGACCTTCTGCGAGCGCTGATAGGTCGGGTCCTGCTTCAGCAGCACGTTTGCCGCCATGTTCATGCGGTCCTCGGCGTCACGCACAGAGTTGCGCTCAGCCTTGCGCTCTTCCTTGGTCATCTCGGACGACTTCTTGCCCGACTTACCGTGGCGCGCGTCCTCGGCAGAAACCACGCGCACAGACGACGCGGCGGCCGTGGTCGGCTTCGCGCGAGCGGCCGAGCGGCGCGAAAAGCCCGTGGACTCCTCCTCCGCCTCAGACTTGGCCTCTTCGTCCTTCTTGCTAAAGACGCTGCCGGCCTCCTTGGCCTCCTGCTTGGCGGCCTCAATGGTTTCACGCAGTCCCATTATTGCTCCTTCAGGGGGATGAACTCGGTACCAGTGATGATCTGGAAGGCCTCCTCGTAACGCGCGGAGGTTCCCTCGATGACCTCGGCGGGCAGGTGCGGCGGCTCGCCCGTCATGTCCCAGTTGGCCTTCAGCCAGTCGCGCACGTACTGCTTGTCGTAGCTGGGCTGCACGTGGCCCTCGGCATACTCGTCAGCCGGCCAGAAGCGGCTGGAGTCCGGGGTCAGGCACTCGTCGATCAGCGTGAGCTGGCCGTCGATCAGGCCAAACTCAAACTTGGTGTCGGCGATGATGATGCCGCGGGTCAGCGCGTACTCAGCCGCCGCGTTGTAAATCTTCAGTGAGGCGTCGCGCAGCTGCTCAGCCATGTCCAGGCCCACGATCTCGGCGCAGCGCTCAAACGA
The DNA here is from genome assembly GCA_002449555.1 of Atopobiaceae bacterium UBA7016. Taxonomy (GTDB): domain Bacteria; phylum Actinomycetota; class Coriobacteriia; order Coriobacteriales; family Atopobiaceae; genus UBA1367. The sequence continues at coordinate 1,567 of DJXA01000234.1, forward strand.
GATGTTCTCGTCGTGGTCGCCCAGCTCAGCCTTGGTGGACGGCGTAAAGATGGCCTCGGGAATCTTGCTGGCCTCGGTCAGGCCGTCCGGCAGCTTGATGCCGCACACGGTGCCATCCTGGTCATACGTCTTCTTGCCCGAGCCGGTGAGGTAGCCGCGCACGATGCACTCGATGGGCAGCGGCTGGGCCTTCTTGACCAGCATGGAGCGGCCGGTAAGGTAGCTCGCATACGGCTGGTACTCTGCCGGGTAGTCCGCCACATCCATGGAAAGCAGGTGGTTGGGCATGAGGTCGGCAAAGCGCTCGAACCAGAACTGGGAGATGCGCGTGAGAATCTCGCCCTTGTGCGGGATCTCGTCGGGCAGGATGAAGTCAAAGGCACTGATGCGGTCAGACGCAACCATGAGCAGGCTATCGCCGCAGTCATAGATGTCGCGGACCTTACCGTGGCTATCGGGTCTGATTTCCATCTGGGCCATGGAAGCCTCCTTGGGTCGATTGCACAGAACCATCATTGTAGCAGGAAGAAGCCCCTCTTAAAGGGGCGTGACAACTTCTTACAATGGGTTATGCAGCGCGTGTGACCGCGCGGAGCCGTGCGCCGGCGCTACCCCTCTTGGATGGCTTGGGACAGCGTGCGGCGGTTGCGATCCTGCGGGATGCGGATGCTAAACGTGGTGCCCTTGCCCTGCTCGGACTCCACCGAGATGGTGCCGTTATGCTGGTCGATGATCTCTTTGGTGATGGCTAGGCCCACGCCCAGGCCGCCAGAGACGCGCTCGCGGCTGGCATCCGAACGCCAGAAGCGCGTGAAGATGCGCGAGACGTCCTCCTTGGCAATGCCGATGCCGGTGTCCTGCACCGAGATGATGACCTCAGGGCGGTCGTAGGCAACCGTCACCAGCACCCAGCCGTCGGACGAGGTGTAGCGCATGGCGTTGGACATCAGGTTGATGAGGGCCTCGCGGATGAGGTCTGGGTCGACGTCGGCATACAGCTCGTCGCGGCCGGTCTCGTTGGCAAAGCGCAGGTGCAGGCCCTTCTCGTGGAAGAGCTGGTGCTGTGCGCTGACCAGGCTGCGCACCAGATAGACCATGTCGGTGCGCTCGACCTTCAGGCTGCCCTTGCCGTTTTCGATGCGCGAGAGGTGCAGCATGGCGTCAACCAAGCGCGACAGGCGCCGCGTCTCTGAGGCCACGGTCTCGAGGTGGTCGAAGTCCGCCGGCAGCACGCCGTCCTGCATGGCCTCCACCGTGACGAGCATGGCCATGAGCGGCGTGCGCAGCTCGTGCGCCACGTCCGACGTCAGGCGGTGCTCGATCTTAATGTCGTGCTCAAGCGTGGTGGCCATGGAGTCAAACGTCTCGCCCAGACGGCCGATCTCGTCCTCGCCGCGCAGGTTGGTGCGCGCCGTCAGGTCGCCGCTTCTAATCTGCGCCGCGGTAGAGGTAATGATCTTGATGGGGCGCGTCAGCTTGCGCGACGTGAAGTAGCCGATGACGCAGGCCAGAAGCACCGCGATGCCCGCCGCACCAAAGATAGCCTGGTAGGAGTGCTGACGAAACGCCGCATCACTCTTGGTAAGCAGCGCGTCAGAGCCAAAGGCCCACAGGCGCACCGTGCCCACCTTGTCACCCTCAGAGGTGATGACGTCAGCCGTGACCATCGAGTCATCCTC
>DJXA01000002.1:0-1088 GCA_002449555.1 Atopobiaceae bacterium UBA7016
AGCGGCGCTACGCCCGGAATGTGCCAAAGGGCACATTCCGCCCTTGCGGGTTCGAATCCCCGTATGGTCCACGAATATAAAAAGGGTCCCATCGCTGGGACCCTTGATCATTCTGGCGGAGAGCTGGGGATTCGAACCCCAGATAGGATTGAGTCCTATACTCGCTTAGCAGGCGAGCACCTTCGGCCTCTCGGTCAGCTCTCCGTAGGTGAGATGAAATGATACCTCAGATTGATGGCTTGGCGTCGGACAATTTCAAACAAGCACGCCATTTGCCACAACTATGTCTCGCCTGTGAGCGGCAAGCGCCTCCCACGAGAACCGCGCGACCAGATCTTCCGCACTTACGGGCTCGCCTTCCTCGGCCATGCCCACCGAAGAGGCCAGCGCTCCAAGAAGGTTCTCAGGCCGTCCAAAGCGCTCGCGAAGCGCCCCCATGTCAAGGTCGCGTTCGCGCTTAGAGAGCCTCCTGCCGTCGGGCGCAATCAAGAGCGGCACGTGCCCAAACGTCGGTGGCTCATATCCCAAAAGGCGCGAGAGCCAAGTCTGACGAGCCGCCGACCCCAGCAAGTCCCTGCCGCGAACCACCTGCGTCACGCCCATCTCGCCGTCATCAACCACCACGGCCAGCTGGTACGCAACAACGCCGTCGCTTCGCCGCAGCAGAAAGTCGCCGCACTCCTGGGCAAGTACCTCGCGCTGCGGTCCGTAGGCCAGATCAGTGAATTCGATGCACCCCGATGGGTCATCCGCTGCGGGCACCATCAGGCGCGTTGCCGGCGGCCTCGTCATGCTCCGCTCGGCAACCTGCTTGGCCGTCAGCCCTCGACAGGTGCCCTGGTACAGGTAGGTGCCGTCAGAGGCGTGCGGCGCGGTTGCTGCGTGCAGCTCGGAGCGCGTACAGAAGCAGGGATAGGTGAGGCCTCGGTCCGTCAAAGAGCTGATGACCGAGGCATACAGCTCGCCGCGCTGGCTCTGGTAGTAGGGACCCTCGTCCCACGCAAGACCTAGCCAGCGCAGGTCATCCAGAAGCAAGGCCGCCGCTTCAGGGTTCTGAGCGCGCGGGTCAAGGTCCTCGATGCGCATGA
>DJXA01000002.1:1281-7463 GCA_002449555.1 Atopobiaceae bacterium UBA7016
CTCCAGATGCGCAAGGAGTATGTTGGGCAAGCTCTTCCATAGACGCTATGGTAGCGCCATTGGCGGACATCGTGCCGTATACTTGTCTTTCGTGACTCAGTGCGGGCAATCCGCAAGACCGGAGGCGTCATGGAATCGCTCTACAGGAAGTATCGCCCCCAAACGTTTGACGACGTCGTGGGCCAAAAACACGTGGTGGCAACGCTGCGTCGCGCCGTGCTCGAGGGCCGCACCAGCCACGCGTACCTCTTCTGCGGTCCGCGCGGAACGGGCAAGACCACCATGGCCCGCCTGCTGGCAAAGGCGCTCCTCTGCGAGAAGGGCGCGGGGCACCTCCCCGACGGCACCTGCGAAGACTGCCAGCTCATCGCCGCGGGCGAGCATCCCGACGTCTATGAGCTGGACGCCGCCTCAAACACCGGCGTCGATAACGTGCGCGAAGAGATCATCAACCGCGTGAGCTACGCGCCGGTCCGCGGCGACTACAAGATCTATATCATCGACGAGGTCCACATGCTGACCCCGGCGGCCTTCAACGCCCTGCTCAAGACGCTGGAAGAGCCGCCCGAGCACGTCGTCTTCGTCATGTGCACGACCGACCCGCAGAAGGTTCTCGAGACCATCCTCTCGCGCGTGCAGCGCTTCGACTTCCGCCCCATCAGCAACGACGAGCTGCTTGGGCGCCTCGTTTACGTGTGCGAGCGCGAGGGCTTTTCGTTTGACCGCGAGGCGCTTGAGCTGGTGGTGCTGCATGCGCGCGGCGGCATGCGCGACGCGCTGTCTGACCTCGAGCGCCTTGCCACCTACACCGGCGGATCCATTACCATCGATGCCGCCCAGGACATGCTGGGCGAGGTTCCCGCGTCCACCCTTTCCGAGGTCTCGCTTGCCCTAGCGTCGCGCGACGTCGCGCGCCTGTTTGGCGAGGTTGCGAGCCTGACCGAGTCGGGCAGGGATCTGCTGCAGTTTACGCGCGAGCTGACGGCTCACCTGCGCGATGCCTATGTGGTCGCCGCGGTGGGTGAGCGGCCGGGTGTGGTCTCGGCGCAGGGCGACGCGCTCGCGCGACTAGGTGACGAGGCCCGCGCCTTTGGTTCGATCGATCGCATCTCGCGCGCCATGGCGGTGCTGGGAGATGCCTCGAGCGAGATGCGCACCGCCCCCAACCAGCGGCTCGTTCTTGAGCTGGCCTTCACGCGCATCGCTCGACCGGAGAGCGACGTGACGCTTGACGCCTTGGCCGAGCGCGTGGCCGTGCTTGAAGCGCAAGTTGCGCGCCTTGCTGCGGGAGGGGTTGTCGCAGCTGCGCCCGCCACCTCCGCCGCGCCTGCCGCTACGGCTCCGCAGCGCGAGGAGAAGCGCCTGGCACCTAGAACTGCCAGCGCACCGAGGCCGGCCGAGGTTCCGCAGCGCCAGGCTGCTCCGGCTCCCCGCCCGCAGAGCGCCGCGCGTCCGGCGCCGCAGGCAGCTCCGCAGCGTGTGCAGCAACAGCCTGCGCCTGCTCCCACTCCTGCAGCCGCGCCGGCACAGCAGCCCGCGCCGCAGCCCGCACAAAAGCCGGCCCCGGCCCCGCAGCCTCAGACCGCGGCCGTAAGCGACCCCGGCGACCTGCAACGTCGCTGGCGGCAGGTGTGCGACGAGCTTCTGGCCAGCATGCCGTCAAGGGGCTCGCTGCTCATGAACTCGTCCATCGTCTCAGACGACGGGCAGGTGCTTCTGGTGACGCTCCCCAAGGGGTCGACGTTTGCCACAAAGATGCTCGACCGCCCCGACGTGCGCGAGGCCATCGCTCCGGCCGTCAGCCGCGCGTTTGGGCGTCGCCACATCAACTACGTGGAGTCGAGTCTCAAGGGCGCGGACATCGCTCGCGGTGACCGAGCCGCTGCGGCTGTGTCTGCACCGCAGCCTGCGCCAGCACCGCGCCAGGTGCCCCAGCCTGTGTCTGCACCGCAGCCTGCGTCCGCTCCTCGGCCCGCACCGGCACCGAAGCCGCAGCCTCAGCCCGTGGCACAGCCAGCACCGGCTTCGAAGTACCCCGCGCCGTGGGACGAGCCCGTCTACGAGGAGGTCCCCTACAGCGAGGCCGACATGACCCCGTATGAGGAGGACGAGTACTTCGCCCCGTCTCCGCTGCCGGCCGAGCCCGCCCCGCAGCCAGTGAGGGCCCCGCAGCCCGCGCCAGCGCCCGCACCTGCTCCAAAGCCGCAGCCGGCCCCGCAGTCGCAGCCGGCCCCGCAGCCCAAGCCCGCACCGGCCCCCGCGCCAACGCCGGCTCCGCAACCCGAACCCAAGCCCCAGCCCGCCCCGCAGCCCCAGCCGCGCCCAGCAGCTGGCCCCGACGAGGCAGAGGCCGCAAGGCTCATGGCCATGCTCACCGACGTCTTCGGCCCTGGGGTAACCATGAGCACCGTCAGCAGCATCGATGACAATAACGACGAGGTAGATGCCTAAGCCGCAACAGGCCGAGGCAAAACGAAGGAGACTCCCATGGCAATGAACATGCAGCAGGTTATGCAGCAGGCCCGCAAGATGCAGGCGCAGCTCGCCGAGGCGCAGGAGCGCCTCAAGGACCAGGAGGTCACCGCTTCCGCCGGCGGCGGCATGGTGAAGGTCACGGCGACCGGCGACGGCGTCATCACCGGCATCACCATCGACCCCGAGGCGCTTGACCCTGAGGACGTCGAGCTCATTCAGGACACCATCCTCGCTGCCGTCAACGAGGCCCTGAGCTCCGCCCAGGAGCTGTCCAACCGCCAGCTCGGCGCCATCACGGGTGGCATGGGCCTGCCGGGAGTGTTCTAAGCATGGACGCCTTCAACGACGGTCGCGCCCTGCAGCGCCTGCTCGACGAGCTGGGCCGCCTGCCGGGCATCGGCCCCAAGTCTGCCCAGCGCATCGCGTACTACCTGCTTGAGGCTGATACCGAAGAGGCTCGACGCCTTTCCAACGCCATCATGGAGGTGAAGCAGCAGGTGCACTTCTGCCCCGTCTGTTTCAGCTACGCCACGCGCGACACCTGCGACGTCTGCGCAGATTCCACGCGCGACCGCAGCGAGGTCTGCGTGGTCTCGGAGCCGCGCGACGTGCAGGCCATCGAGCGCACCGGCACCTACCATGGCCTGTACCACGTGCTGGGCGGCGTCATCAGCCCCATGGACAAGATTGGCCCCGACCAACTGCACGTGCGCGAGCTGCTTCAGCGCCTTGCCTCTGGCGAGCTGCAGGAAGTCATCCTCGCCACCAACCCCGATGTGGAGGGCGAGACCACGGCAACCTACCTCGCGCGTACCATCCGTCCGCTGGGCGTCAAGGTCACGCGCCTTGCGAGTGGCCTGCCCGTAGGCGGCGATCTTGAGTACGCAGACGAGGTCACGTTGGGCCGCGCGATCGAGGCGCGCCGGGAGTTGTAGCGAAAGCTTCAAATTCTCAAAAGTTTTTCTAGACATTCGTGGCTACTTCTGTGTACAATAGCTTTCGCACGAACACGGGGTGTTAGCTCAGTTGGTTAGAGCGCCGGCCTGTCACGTCGGAGGTCGAGGGTTCAAGTCCCTTACATCCCGCCATTGCACTCTTCGGCCCCGCAAGGGGCCGTTTTCATATCTGGAGGTCCTTCAGTGAGCCCCAAGGTGCCTATCGCGGTCTTTGATCTTGATGGAACGCTCGTCAACGGCCAATCTGGCTCACTCATCTCCATTTACCTGCTGAAACATGGTGTGGTTGACCTTCCGCGGGCGCTGCGCTTGGCGTGGTGGGGCGCGCGCTACAAGCTGCACCTGCCCCAGCGGCAGGACGAGCCGCGCGAGGTCATCCTCTCGGCGCTCAATCGCTCGATGCCCAACGACATCCGTCAGCTCATGCGCGACTTCCACGACGAGGTCATCGTGCCGCGGTATCGTCCCGAGGCGCTGCCCGAGATCTGGCAGCGCAAGCAGGAGGGCAACGTGACCCTGCTCGCCTCTGCCACGTTTCTAGAGGTGGCCGAGCGCGCGGCCGAATACCTCGGCATGGATGGCTACGTGGCAACCGAGATGGAACAGGACGACACGGGCGCCTACACCGGCTTGGTTGAGGGCGAGGTCACCGAAGGCAAAGAGAAACTCAACGCCGTGGTGCGCTGGGCCGACGAGCATATCGGCGCAGGTAGCTGGTACATTTCGCATGCCTATGGTGACCATATTAGTGATGTCTCATTACTCGCCATTGCTCGATATCCGCATGCCGTCTGTCCAAGTTATTTAATGAAGTTTGCTGCAACGGCGCGCAAATGGGCGATACTCAACTGGGGGACCAGCTCATAGCCTCGAACTCTTGACGCCCTGAATTCGTCTCCTGCGCAATCGGCCTGGCGGAAGGGGACGCCATGGAGATCTCGAGAAAGACCGACTACGCAATTCGCATGCTCGCTGAACTCGTTCGTAGTAACGATGCCGTGGTATCGGTTCGTTACGCGGCCGAGAAGAACGACGTGCCGTATTCGTTTGCACGGTCCATCCAGCACGATCTTGTGCAGGCTGGCATCGTGTCAAGCGTTCGTGGCAGTCGAGGGGGAATGAGACTTGCAGTCAATCCGCGTGAAACGACGCTGAGGAGCATTGTTGAGGCCATCCAAGGCCCCATCTGTGTCGCTGAGTGCGATACTGGTGGCCAGACGGAAGGCGAATGCCCCTTTAAGCGGAACTGCGCCTTCAATACCGTGTGGTATGAGGCGGAGCGCCTGCTGAGAGACTACTTCGAAGCCGTGACCCTCTACCAGGTGGTCATTGAGGGACGTTGTCCCGTCCTGTCGCAGGGCCGCAACTTTGTGGCGCTTACGCGGGACGAGCGCGACGCGCTGGCCGAAGGGGCTCCGGCAGAGGAGTAACGCTCGGTGACAAAGCAAGACAATGTGCAGACGACCCTTTTGACAGGGGAGGGTGATGCCCTGTCGGATCAGCTGGTGAGCTTCCGGCAGATGGTCTTGGAGCGCGGTCGCGACCTGTATCGCGACCTGCCTTGGAGACGCTCGCGCGACCCGTACGAGGTGTGGATTTCTGAGGTCATGCTGCAACAGACCCAGGTGAGCCGCGTAGACGGCCGCTGGCAGCGTTGGCTTGAGCGTTTTCCCAGCATAGAGGCCTTGGCGCGCGCCGAGGCGGCTGAGGTGCTGGACGAGTGGCAGGGCCTGGGATACAACCGGCGCGCGCTTTCCGTCTGGCACGCTGCGCAGCAGGTGGCGGAGGCGGGCGGCGTCATGCCCAGCGAGGCTGCCCAGCTGGTGGCGCTGCCTGGCATCGGGCCGGCAACGGCGGCGGGCATCCGCGCCTTTGCGCTTGACCTGCCTGGCGTGTACCTCGAGACCAACGTGCGAACCGTCTTTCTGCACGAGCTGTTTCCTGAGGCAGAGAAGGTGCCCGACCGCGTGCTCGTGCCGCTCGTAGACGCCTGCTGCCCGAAGGACGCGAGCGACCCATACGATGACCCGCGCACGTGGTACTTCGCGCTGCTCGACTATGGCGCATGGTTGAAGCGCAGCATTCCCAACCCGTCACGGCGTTCGGCGGGCCACGTGCGTCAGTCGCGCTTTGAGGGTTCGCATCGGCAGAAGCGCGCCATGGCGGTGCGCGTGCTGTTGGCGCGCGGCGAGGCAGGCGTGACGGCCGAGGGGCTTGCGAAGGAGCTGTCTGAGCAAGAACAAAGCGCTGGTAGAGGGCCAGTGTGTGTAGAGGATGCACAGGCGCTGCTGTCCGAGCTGGCATGCGAAGGGTTCTGCTCGGCAAACGGTGACGTTTGGTCAATCTAGTTCACAAGAGCCATCAACACAAGCTAAGATAGAAGCGGCTGGATTGGGGCCAGCCTGCGCCGGCATGGCGCACCATCGAAGAGAGAGGAGAGCTCATGGCAGTAGACTTTGAGAGCTCGCAGACTAAGAAGAACCTCGAGGCAGCGTTCGCGGGCGAGTCCCAGGCCACCAACAAGTATGCGTACTTCTCCAGCAAGGCTAAGAAGGAGGGCTATGTCCAGATCTCCCAGATCTTTGCTGAGACCTCTGGCAACGAGCGCGAGCATGCCAAGCTTTGGTTCAAGTACCTGCACGGTGGTGAGGTGCCCAGCACCGTTGACAACCTGAGGGCTGCCGCCGCTGGCGAGAACGACGAGTGGACCAGCATGTATCCTGAGTTCGCGAAGGTCGCCGACGAGGAGGG
>DJXA01000249.1:0-6738 GCA_002449555.1 Atopobiaceae bacterium UBA7016
CAGTGGGGCATCAAGAACTACCCCGCTGACCACATGGGCCTCATTCTGTGGGACCACGGCGGCGGCTCCATCGCCGGCGTCTGTTTTGACGAGCGCAACAGCAACGACTCGCTCACCCTGCGCGAGCTCGACACCGCGCTCGCAAGCACCTTCCCCCTCATGTGGGAGAAGTTTGACTTCATCGGCTTCGACGCCTGCCTGATGAGCACGCTCGAGACGGCCAACATCCTGGCCTCGTACTCTGACTACATGTACGCCTCACAGGAGAGCGAGCCCGGCAACGGCTGGGAGTACAAGTCGATCGTTGACTATCTGGCCAAGAACCCCGCGACCGACGGCCTGAACCTGGGCCGCACCATCTGCGACAGCTACCTGGCCTCCGTCGACCGTAGCAACAAGGGCTTCGTCACGCTGTCGGTGGTCGACCTCTCGCAGATTGACCAGCTCATCCAGGACTTCTATCGCTTCTCGCAGGAGATGTACGCCTCCGGCACCGATCAGAAGACCTTCGCGGCCATGTCGCGCGGCATCCAGAAGGTTGACAGCTACGGCTGCAACAACCGCCGCGAGGGTTACACCAACATGGTTGACCTCGGCGGCCTGGTGGACGCGTGCGCGTCGGTCACACCCAGCGCCGCGGACGTCAAAGCCACGCTGAACAAGGTCGTACCGTACCAGGTGCGCGGCACCTACCACGCAGCCGCGACGGGCCTCTCCACCTACTACCCGCTGCGCGTCAACGGCTCGCAGGAGCTGGCCACCTTCCAGAGCGTGGCCGTCAACCCCTCCTACCTGCAGTACGTTGACCGCCTGGTGCATGGCGCCACGTACAGCTCGACGAGCCAGCAGTACGAGACCTACTCCAACGACACCTTCTTCAACGGCGACCTGTGGAACTGGCTCCTTGGCTACACCGAGGACACCCAGCAGCAGCAAGAGGTTGAGGACCACTGGAACTACGTTGACGACCACACCACCGCGAGCACGGCCGGCATCACCTTTGCTGACGAGCCGCAGGTCGACAGCAACGGCACCTTCTGGTTCCGGCTCGACCAGAACGGCATCGACAATGCGGCCGTGGTCAGCGCGCTGGTGTACGAACTGTCTGAGGACGGCAAGGACATCATTGCGCTGGGCGAGACGTACGACGTGTACGGCAACTGGGAGACCGGCGAGTTCTACGACGGCTTCGAGGGCGGCTGGCTGGCGCTTCCTGACGGCCAGAGCCTCAACCTGTCGGTGGTGAGCGCCACGGAGGACTACATCATCTACGCCTCCCCCATCGAGCTGAACGGCAAAGAATGCTACCTGCGCATGCGCTTTGACATGGCCAGTGGCGCGGTTGAGGTCGAGGGCGCCTGGAACGGCGTTGACGAGAGCGGCGCCGTAGGGCGTGGCGTGACGGCGCTGAAGAAGGGCGACGTCATCGTGCCGATGTACAACGCGTTCTCTAACGACGAGAGCGTGACGGCGAGCACCTATGTGGGCGACCCCTACACGCTCACCTCCAACACGCTGAAGGTTGACTACGGCTACCTGCCCGACGGCAAGTACCTGTACAGCTTTGCCATCAAGGACGCGTTTGGTGACTACTACTTCACCGGCAACGCCCAGTTCGAGATCGACGAGAACGGAAACCTGTACTTCTAAGAACAGCGTTCAGCTCGCGTGCGCGGCCGCGCTGCTAGGTGTCTGGCAGCGCGGCCGCGTGCTTTTGGGAAGGTGCTGATGGCGAGGAGGTGTCTCGAACTACACACAGTTTGTCTCAAAATGTACGTCCGTCTTTTGTTTCCTGCCCATTTTGCTCTGCAATGTCGAAATGCAGATAAACTGTGTGTCGTTTAATAGACAGCAGCTACTCATCACCTCATTCGCAAGGAGACACAATGCCCTTCCTCTTCGTGAGCCATCACTCTGCGATCGAAGCAATTCGCACTCAGGGCATCAGCCACCCCCGATGGCCCGAAAGCCCCCGCTTCCTGCCCGTCTTTGGCGAGTGCGTGTGCTCACAGCGCGACTTTGTCGCATTTTCACGCGAGGTTGACCTTGCTGAGTTGGGTATCGGATCCCGCCCGGTTGATGTGCTGGTGCCAACGACGCAGTATCGGCATAAGGGCAAGGGCATTCTCACGCATCCCTGGAGAAACCTCCTTCCCAAGGAGAGCTTCCTGCGCATCGCCAATAACGTGCTGGTCAGCAGCCCTGAGTTCGCGCTTCTCCAGCTGTCCAACGTACACGTGCGCCGAGACCCCGCTCTCGACCGCTCTCTTGCACGTTATCGTGAGGAGCGCGATGCCCTGAAAAGCATAGGGATAGACGAGTTTCCACCCGTGGAGAATCTGTATCCCTGGGAGCAGGAACTGGCGCTCGTCAAGGTCGCGCAAATCGCGATGGAGCTCTGCGGTACGTATCGCCTTCCCGCCAACCCCGAAGAAGAGACTTCTTACGGCCGCCCTCGCCTGACTACCGTAGATGCGACCAAGACGTTTCTCGCCGCGATTCCAGGATCCAACGGCTACAAGCACACCGGAGCGCCCAGAAACCTTGCAAAGGTGCTGAACTGGGTGATGGAACGTTCTCGCTCGCCGCGTGAGACAGCCCTGGCCTTGATGCTGACCTTGCCCCTTGAGCTGGGCGGATATGGGCTTCCACAGCCGGCGCTCAACCAAAGCCTGGAAGAGGCCAGCGTGCTTGACGTGCAGCCAGACCTTCTGTGGAAAGACGCGCGGTTAGTTGTCGAGTACGACAGCAGCGAGTTTCACGCAGATGCTGGTGCAGACAAAGTCGATTCTGACATCGTGCGCGCAAACCGGCTGCGCGCGGCTGGGTACACGGTGCTTGAGGTCACCCCAGGCATCGTCTCAAACCCGCAATGGTTGGAAGCGCTTGCGTCGCAGATTGCCGGGTTACTGGGCGTGTCAATTCCGCCTGCAGATTACAGCATCAAGGTGCGCCGCGCGCTGCTGCATAAGGAGCTCTTCTTCTCGTAGCGCTTGCGTGCTGGAATGCTTAGGGGCCCTGGCGGCACGAACTACACACAGTTTGTCTTCTTTCGCGCCTATGGGATTCAATGCCTGCGTCTTTATCCCAGAACATGCAAATCAAAACAAACTGTGTGTCGTTCCGCGCAAGCATCGGCAATCGGCCCCATGCGTCACCGCGTCGTACCATCGCTCATTCGTGCATAATCTTTTATGTGCGAACTCACGTCAGAGGAGCAACGATGGCCACAAACGAGAGCGCGCTTGTACCCTCGCAGCGTATGCGCGTCGCCTACATCCTTACGGTGGTGGGCGGCTTTCTTGACGCCTACACCTACTTCGAGCGCGGCGGCGTGTTTGCCAACGCGCAGACGGGCAACATCGTCAAGCTTGGTATCGCGCTCGCCGACGGGGCGCGCGACCGCTACCTCTTCTATCTGGCTCCCATCTGTTCGTTCATGCTGGGCCTCATGGTAGCGCTGGGCATCAAGGAGCTCTTAGAGCGCCGCCAGATTCGCCTCGTGCGCCGCTCCATCCTCCTCGCCGAGATGGTTGGCCTCGCTATCGTGGGCCTCATCCCGCTGGGCGAGGAGTGGGACAAGCTGGCCAACTGCATCGTGAGCTTCGTAGCCGCCATGCAGTACGAGACCTTCACCACCTTCCGCGGCGAGGCCATCGTCACCACCATGTCCACCGGCAACCTGCGCAAATTTGTCGACGCGCTCTTCGTGGGCGTCGTGCGTCACGACCGCAGGCGCCTCAGGCGCGCGGGCATCTACCTCTCCATCATCGCCGCGTTCACCTTCGGAGCCTTCCTGGGAACGCGCGCCTGCGCCGTCATGGAGCGCGCTGCCGTCTGGCCAGCAATCGTCGCCCTGGGCGTTACCGCCGCCATCATCACCTACCTGCGGAAACGCAATCACCTGGGCCAGATTCATGACGTAAAATAAGGCAGCTGTCGCCCGGCCTCCCGGAGGTTTTCCATGCTTACCTACACCATGGATGTCGAGGAGCGAAGCCGCTGGCTGCGCTCCACCCCCAGCTCATTTGAGGAGTCGCTACCCTTCTGGTGCAGCGAGGTGGGCGCTTTCTACGCGCGCAAGCACTTCACCACGGCGCGCTCCAACAAGAATAGCTACATCATTTTCTATACGTTTGGCGGCCAAGGCGTCGTGCGGCAGGGTGGCCAGGAGATAACGCTTGGCAAAGGCGACGCGCTGCTGATGGATTGCCGCTCGCCCCAAAGCTATGGCACCGCCCCTGATCATGGGCACTGGTACCACCTGTGGACCCACATCGATGGGCCGGGCGTGGCCGCCTTGGGCACGCAACTGGGGCTTCCCCAGCTCAGCCCGGTCAACGTGCTGCCCTCGCACGTGCAGCCCCACTTTGACGTGCTGTTTGAGCGGCTTGAGCATGAGAGCATCCAAAACGCCACGCTTATCGGACTTGCCGTGCACTCGCTGCTCGCCGAGATGATTGCTGCCTCGCTTGCCGGCGCCGCTGCCGCCACGGACACCGACCCGGTGAAGCTCGTGTGCCAGCATATCGAGGCCCATTTTGCCGAGGACCTGCGGCTTGAGGACCTCGCTGACGTCGCGGCGGTCAGCCCGAGCTACCTCATCAGGCTCTTCAAGAAGCAGATGGGAACCACGCCGCACGACTACCTGCTGCGTTTTCGCGTCACGCGCGCCAAGGAGCTGCTGGCAGAGACCACCCTCACCAGCGCTGCCATCGCGCGGCTGGTGGGATTTAACTCGGAGAGCAACTTCAGCTATCGTTTCTCGCGGATGGTGGGACAGAGCCCGCGCGCATATCGCCTGGCAGCGCCCGAACTCGTGCTTGAGCAAAAGTGACCGAGCACCGGTGCTCGATGGAAATCGGAGAGACCATGAACATCCAGATCTTTGGCACCAAGAAGAGTAGCGACACGCGCAAGGCCGAGCGCTGGTTTAAGGAGCGTCGCATCAAGTTTCAGTACATTGACCTGCGCGAAAAGGAGATCTCTAAGGGAGAGCTGCGCTCCGTGGCACAGGCCGTCGGCGGGCTTGAGGCGCTGATTGACGACGCTGCCAAGGACGCCTACGCCGTGGCGCTGGTACGACACACGCCCGCGGGCATGCTGGAGGGCGTGCTTCTTGAGAACCAGCAGGTGCTGAGGCAGCCCATCGTGCGCAACGGCCGTCAGGCCACCGTAGGCTATGCGCCTGACGTCTGGAAGACCTGGGAGTAACCCTTCGCGTGCGCTGGCACGAGGCCAGGCCATCGGCTTGTGGGCTTTTTTCGGCGAACCGCCCCGAGTTGCCACTTGAGCGGTACCATAGGCCCCATGAAACCCCTCATGTCACTCATAACTCCCAAGGAGCAGACGCCCGAGGAGAAGCGGCAGGAGATGCTTGAGCGTCCCGTGCAGCCGCTCATCCTCTCGCTCGCCGCGCCCAGCATCTTTGCCAACGTGGTCAACACCATCTACAACCTTGCGGACACCTACTTTGTGGGCCAGATGGGCATCACCAGCGCAAGCGCGGCCGTGGGCGTTGCCTTCGTCACCTCCACCGTCATCCAGGCGATGGCCTTCTACCTTGCGCAGGGAACCGGCATCCACATGAGCCGCTGTCTTGGTGCCGGCAAGACCGAAGAGGCAGCCGTCTACGTCAATACGGGCATTGCGGGAACCGTCACCTTTGGCACGCTCATCGCCATCGTGGGACACCTCTTCCTCGATCAGCTCTGCTACATCGGCGGCGCCACGGAGACCATCCTCCCCTACGCCCGCATCTACATCTCGATTCTGCTCTGCGGCGCACCCTTCATCGCCAGCGGCTTCCTCATGAACATGCAGCTGCGCTTCCAAGGAGAGTCGTTCTACTCCATGCTCTGCATGGTGGCGGGAGCCGTGCTCAACACTATCCTGACGCCGCTCTTCATCTTCCCCCTGGGAATGGGCATCGCCGGCAGCGCACTGGCAACCATCATCAGTGAGGCCGTGAGCTTCTTCCTGCTGCTCTTTGAGATGCGCCAGGCGGGCATCACCCCGCTCGGCCTGCGCTACGTGCGCCTCCCGGATGCCAAGATGATCCGCACCATCAACAATGGCGGCGTGCCCTCCTTCGCGCGCCAGGTGATGCTGGGCGTGGCGACGTCGCTCCTCAACAACGCCGCCGCCCCGTATGGTGACGCGGCCATTGCAGGCATTGCCGTGGTGCAACGCATCACCAGCGTGGGCAACTTCTTCCAGATCGGCATCGGACAGGGCTTCCAGCCCATCTGCGGCTATAACCTAGGCGCCAAGCGCTACGACCGCATCCGCGAGGCGTACTTCACCGCGCTGCGGCTCGCCTTTGTCTCGGTCGCAGCAATCGGTGTGGTCACCTTTATCTTTGCGCCACAGCTCATCGCCATCTTCCGCGACGACCCCGCCGTCGTTGCCTTTGGCGTGGTGACGCTGCGCCTGCAGAGCATCACCATGCCCTTCACCGGCGTGGCCATGTGCACCAACTTCCTGATGCAGACCGCGGGAAAGATGTGGCGCGCCACCTTCCTGGGAGCGTGCCGCCTGGGCCTTGTGCTGGGACCGGTCGTGCTGGTGCTCCCGCCGCTCTTGGGCCAGCTCGGCGTGCAGATTGCCCAGCCAGTGACGGACCTCATCACCACGGCAATCGCTATCCCGATGGCGCTGGCGATGCTGCGCGAAATGCGCGAAGCCGAGCAGCTCCAGTCTGCCTAACTTGCAACGCGGGTTCGGAACCCGTGTCCC
>DJXA01000249.1:6827-12108 GCA_002449555.1 Atopobiaceae bacterium UBA7016
GAACCCGTGTCCCATTTGCAACGCGGGTTCGGAACCCGAGTTGCATGTGCTACTTGACGAGTGCGCCGCCCAGGTAGGTCTCGCGCAGGGTGAGGTCGGGCTCCAGCACGTTGAAGTCGGCGTCGCGACCGGGCAGGATGAAACCGCACATGTCGTCGATGAGCGACATCTTCGCCGGTACCTCGCTCGCCATGCGGATGGCCTGCTCGGCCGTTACGATGTTCCAGTCCACCACGTTCTTCACCGCGCGTGCCAGCGTCAAAATCGAGCCCGCAATGTTACCCTCATCGCGCAGGCGTGCCACGCCGTCGGCCAAAACGATGGGCAGCTCGCCCAGCACATACTCACCCTCGGGCATGCCGCCGCAGGCCAGGCAGTCAGTGATAAGCGCCACGTGCTGCCAGCCCTTCGCACGGATCAGCGCCATGGCAGCGCCCGGAGAGACGTGCTTGCCGTCGCAGATGAGCTCAGAGTAGGTGTCGGGCGTGGTCATGGCACAGCCAACCAGACCGGGGTTGCGATGGTGCAGCGGGCTCATGGCGTTGTAGGTGTGCACGAAGGAGTTGGCGCCCACGGAAACGGCGGCCAGACCCTGCTCGTAGGTAGCGTCCGAGTGGCCCAGCGCGCAGGCCACGCCCAGGTCGGCCAGCTGCGAGATGTAGGCGAGGCTGCCCTCGCGCTCTGGCGCCAGCGCGCTTCGGCAGATGAGCCCGTGTGCGACGTCCTGCCAGCCGCGGAACACGTCCACCGACGGATCGAGCATGTAGGCCTTGTTCTGGGCACCCTTGTACTTCTCCGTGAAGAACGGCCCCTCCAGGAAGATGCCCTGGATGCGCGCACCCACGTAGTCAGGCCCGCGCATCTCGTCGGCGGCATAGACGCTCGCGCAGGCGTCGCGCGTCTGGTCGATGGAGGCGGTGAGCGTGGTGGGCGTCCACGAGGTGGTGCCGTGGCGCGCCAGCTCGAGCGACGAGGCGTTGAGCCCCTCTGGGTCGCAGAACATGACGTCGACGCCAAAGAAGCCGTGGATGTGCGTATCGACAAAGCCCGGGGCAATCCAGCAGCCAGTGCGGTCGAGCACCTCGGCGCCTTCGGGCACCGCCAGCGTAAACGCGCCGAAGCGCCCGTCGGTCACAGGAAGGTAGCCGGGACCCGCAACGTATCCCGGAAGCACGAAGCGATCTGCCTTTACGTAATAGGTTCCCATGGTGGCTCCTTCCATCAAGGTTGATACCATCCCATTGTGCCGCAACGTTCGGCGCAGAGCTCCCTCAACCCATAACGAGCTTCATATGATGGCAGTATCGCACGGTTAACGGATGATTTGGGCACGTTACCAACACGTGCGTGTCGCACCCCGCCAATGATGGTATTGTGACTAAAGTTTGTCCCTCACTACCGAATGGAGGAGCACTTCATGAGCGACTACATCAACGCATCGCACGTCTTCCTGGACAACCCTGCCACCACCATTGACGAGGTCTTCGCCTTCCTGTCTGACAAGGCAATTGAGCTCGGCATCTCCGACGACCGTGACGCCGTCCTCGAGGCCTTCAAGGCCCGCGAAGCTCTGGGCAGCACCGGCATGACTGGTGGCTTTGCCATTCCGCACGCCAAGACCGACGCCGTCAAGGCCGCTTCCCTCATCGCTGTCAAGTTCTCCGACACCGTCGAGTGGGCCTCCATGGACGGCGAGCCCATCAAGGCCGCCATCGGCCTGTTCGCCCCCGCGAGCGACCCCACCACGTACCTTGGCCTGCTCTCCAAGGTTGCCGTTCTTCTCCACGACGAGAAGTTCCGCGCCGGCATCTTCGCGTCTGAGGACGTCGAGGAGATCGCCGCTGCCATCGCCGCTGGCCTGTAAGCCATCAGCTGATAGCTGCATGCCAGAGGGGGCCGACGCCACGTGCGCCGGCCCCCTCTTTTCGTCTGACAAACGCTGAGACGTTGGGGGTAGCCCCCTTTGCTGCGTGCAACAAAGGGGGCTACCCCCAACGTCTCAGCGTCTCGATTGTGGTACTAGTGCTCGGACAGGGCCTGGAAGGCGCAGCCGTACATGGCGGCGTCGTTGCCCAGGCTGGCCGGCAGGATGCGCGTGCTGGCGCTGGGAGCCAGGCAGTACTTGCGATAGGCCGTGCGCAGGTCCTCGGAGTACAGCTTGAAGCCGCCGCCCACGCCGCCGCCGATCAGGTAGACCTGCGGGTCAACAACGGCAGAGATCTGCGCCATGGCGTAACCCAGGTAGTCGCACATCTTGTCGATGGCAACCTTGGCGGCCTTGTCGCCCGCGCGATGCGCGTTGAAGATGGACAGCGTGTCGGTGGGGCCGTCCAGCTGCACCGGCGTCACGCCGAGCTCCTCGCAAGCGGCCTTGTAGCCGTTGACGATGCCCTTGGCCGAAGCGTACTGCTCAAGGCAGCCCTTGCGGCCGCAGCCGCACGACTCGGTCTCGTCGCGGTTCACGGTGATGTGGCCAATCTCGCCGCCGGCACCAAAGGCGCCCGAGATGAGCTTGCCGTTGGCAACCACGCCGCCGCCAACGCCCGTGCCGATGGCGATGAGCACGAAGCTCTTGGAGCCCTTGGCGGTGCCCTGCCACAGCTCGCCCAGAGCGGCCGCGTTGGCGTCGTTCACGAAGGCAAGGTTGGCGCGCGGGAACTCGCGCAGGATGGCGGCCTTCAGGCCATCGGGGTCAAGCTCGATGTTGGCGAGCATGCCCACCTCGCCGTCGTCGTCAACCGGACCGGGAACGTCCAGGCCGATGGCGATGACGTCGTCAGGCTCGCCACCGTTCTCACGCAGCAGGGCCTTCAGACCGTTGGTGACCACGGCAAACGCGGCCTCGCTGACGATCTCGCCCGTCGGAATCTTGGTAACGGCGTCAAGCGTGCCCTCGGTCGAGAACAGGCCGACCTTGATGCTGGTGCCGCCGATGTCAATGCCCAGTACACGATCCATAGTGCTTCCCCTTTCAGAAGGCGTGGTGTCTCACAACGCGACACGCTTAGTATCGCGCAAATTGGCAACTCGATGTTGAGACACGGCATAATCGTGCTGATACGCGTCGTGTTCGGTCTTCGTGGGCTACACTTTGAAGGTGTACCGACGCACCAGACCCTGGAGGACCCATGAGCGAGCTTGAACCCACCACAACCGAAACCCAAACTACGCCCAATCCGTCGGAGGGAAAGCATCTGCGCATTCCCGGCACGCCCGAGATGGCAGCCCCGGCAGCCCTCGACAACCCCAAGGCAGACCAGGCCGCCCTTGATGACCTCGAGCGCCACCTGTACGCCCATCGCTATGCCATAAGCGGCATCGCCACCTTCAGCAGCACCATCGATCCCCCGAAGTCGTCGCGCGACAGCGCCGAGGCCATGGCTATCCTCGAGCAGGAGGACCACGAGCTGCTGTGCTCTGAGGAGACGGGCGCCCTGCTCGACCGCCTGCAGGCCCACTCCGAGCTGCTCACGCCCACGCAGCTCGCGCAGGTCAAGGTGCTGCGCCGCAGCCGCGCGCAGCTGGTGGACGTACCGTCCGACGAGCAGGCGGATTTCACGCGCCTGACCAGCGAGGCCTACAACGTGTGGCTGAAGGCCAAGACCTCGAACGACTGGGAGCCGTTCGAGCCGTACCTCGACCGCATCGTCACCTCCATGCGCACCATCGCCGGCTACAAGAACGCCGAGAAGGACCCGTACGACGTCTGGCTGGACGAGTTTGAGCACGGCACGAGCCGCGCCTTCTACGACACGTTCTTTACGCAGGTCAAGGACGTAGTGGTGCCGCTTCTGGCCGACGTCATGGCCTCTGGGCGACAGCCGTCGCGCCGTCCGCTGGAGGGCAAGTTTGACGCCCAGCGCCAGTGGGCGCTCGCCCGCGACATCATGGACCTTGAGGGCCTGGAAAAGGACGTCATGCTGCTGCTTCAGACCGAGCACCCCTTCACCGACGCCCTCACCACCAACTACGGCATCATCGCGAGCCACGTGCACGAGGACAACGTCATCTCGAACATCTACTCCATGCTGCACGAGGGCGGCCACGCGCTGTACGAGACCAACGTCAACCCTGACTTCAACTACACGTCGCTTAAGGGCGGCACCTCCATGGGCATGCACGAGTCCCAGTCGCGCTTCTTTGAGAACTACGTGGGCCGCAGCGAGGAGTACGCGCCGCACCTGCTGCGCGCCATGCGCAAGCACTTCCCCGGCCAGATGAACCGCGTGACCGCGCGCCAGCTCTTCCTCATTGCCAACCGCGCCGAGCCGAGCCTCATCCGCACCGAGGCCGACGAGCTCACCTATCCGCTGCACGTGCTCATCCGGTATGAGATCGAGCAGCTTTTGATGTCGGGCGAGGCTACGGCAGCCGACATCCCCGGCCTGTGGGCAGACCGCTACAAGGCCTACCTGGGCGTGCGCGTACCCGGTGCCGCGCAGGGAGCGCTTCAGGACATGCACTGGTCGCAGGGCATGATTGGCTACTTCCCCACCTACGCGTTTGGCAGCGCCATCGGAGCTCAGCTGCGCGCCGCCATGATCAAGCAGGGCATGGACTTCTTCGGCCTTCTTGCCGACGGCAACCTTGGGCCCATCCGCGAGTGGCTGCGCGTCAACATCTGGCAGTACGGCCGCTCGAAGGACTCTGACGAGCTCATCCGCAATGCCTGCGGCGAGGACTTCTCCGCCAAGTACTTCACGGACTACCTCGTCGAGAAGTACTCGATGATCTACGGCCTGTAAACGCGCGTGCGCTTTTGGGGGTGAGTGCGGTTTAGGGGTAGCCCCTAAACCGCACTCACCCCCAAAAGCGCACCTAGCATTTCCAGAGGAGCACGTACCATGCGAGCCCTGTTGCAACGTGTCACGAGCGCGTCGGTCTCGGTCGGGGGCGAGGTCGTCGGGTCATGCGGCCTTGGCTACCTCATCCTCCTCGGCGTGGGACCTGACGACACTGAGGCGCAGGCCGAGCGCCTCTGGAACAAGATCCGCAACCTGCGCATCTTTAGCGACGAGAACGGCAAGATGAACCTGTCGCTTCTCGACGTGGGCGGCTCAGTGGTGGTGGTCTCGCAATTCACGCTGTATGCCGACTGCCGCCGCGGCAACCGACCGGCCTTTGTGAAGGCCGCGGGCCCCGAGCTAGGCAACCGCCTTTATGAGTACTTCTGCCAGCTCGCGGCGGCCGAGGTGCCTTGCGGCACGGGCATCTTCGGAGCAGACATGCAGGTCAGCCTCGTCAACGACGGTCCCGTCACCATCTGGCTCGACACCGACGA
>DJXA01000244.1:0-2757 GCA_002449555.1 Atopobiaceae bacterium UBA7016
CGCCCCTCAGCAAACGCGTGCACGTCATAGCCGTGTCCAATGTGAAGCACTACAGACCACACCCTTCGGAGCCCAGACGCCTGCGCATGGAAGCCTCGGCAACGGCCAGGTCTTCAGGCAGGGTCACCTTGATGTTGTCGCGCGGAGACTCCACGCAGCGCACGCGGCCGCCCAGACGCTCGATAAGCGAGGCGTCGTCGGTGCCCACGTAGGCGTCGCGCTGCGCCGCCCGATGCGCCGCCAGAATGGCGGACGCGCGGAAGCATTGGGGAGTTTGCGCGCACCAGTAGAAGCTGCGGTCGGGCGTGGCAACGATGTCGCCGTCCTCCACCAGCTTGAGCGTATCGATACAACGAAACGCGCAGATGGCGCCGTCAAGCGCTGCATCTGCGCGAACCACGTCCAGGCACCGCTCGATGTCCTCCACCGCAATGAGCGGGCGGGCACCGTCATGGATGGCGACAAGATGAAATCCCTCAGGCATAGCCTCGAGGCCGCTCATCACCGACTCCTGGCGCGTGCCGCCGGCCAGCGCGAAGCTCACCGGCGTTGAGAGCGTAAGCGGACCGAGCACCTCGCGGCGCGTCTCGTCCACGCGTCCCACGGGGCACACGATGACGATATGGCCCACCGACGGGGCGCGGTCAAACGCCAAGACTGACCAGCTTGCCACCGGCAGTCCGCACAGCTCGGCATACTGCTTGCCGCGCGCATAGCCAAAGCGCTCGCCAAGGCCGCCCGCTGCGATAATTGCGCAGGTATCGGCCGTGCTGCCCTCTTCGCCCACCGCCTGCTTCTGCGCTTGCGGGCAGGCCACCGACGTGCCCGCGATCATGCGCGCTTGCCCCACATGCGGTACAAGCTGTCCGCGAGAATGGAGGGGTTGTCCACGCCCAGGTCGTCCAGACGGTCAGGGTTCTGCTCGATGTCGTCCATAAGCTGCTGCAGCGAGCCGTACTCGTCAACGATCTTGTCGGCCATGCCTTTGCGCACCACCGAGACGTTGTTGAGCGTACGCAGGCCAAGCGGCGTAAGCACCGAGTCTTCGCCGTAGCCCTCGAAGCCCAGCAGCTCGGCAACGCGCTTCGGCGAGCGCAGCTGGCGGTTGGCCGTCTCGCGGAACTCGCGACGCAGACGCGCTGCGGCCTCTTCAGAGGAGTCGCGCGCGTAGTCGCGAATCATCAGCGTGTACTCCTCGTCCATGTCGCCGATGAGCTCTTCGCGCTGCATGCTCGCCGGGCGACCCTCGGAGCCCATCTCAAGAATGATGCGATCGAGCTCGTCGCCCACTGTCATCAGCACCTCGAAGAGGTACAGGACCTGGGCAACGTCGGCCACGGTGACGTAGTTGTCCAGCTCGAGCGTGGTGAGGCGCAGCAGCGCGCGGTCAAGCTGGCTTCGGCTGTTCTGCAGCGAAACCAACAGCTGGTTGACCGAGGTCATAAGGTCGCTCACGGGGCGCAGCTGGTGGCCCTTGCCATCAACGTAGACCGTGATGACCTGCCTGCGCTCGGACACCGAGATGATATATGCGCTGGTAAGCAGGCTCATACGCGCAGCCGTGCGGTGACGCATGCCCGTCTCGGACGTGGGCAGCGACGGGTTGGGGTTGAGGTGGTAGTTGGCACGCAGAATCTGGGTGAGGTCGCGGTCGACCACCACGGCGCCGTCCATCTTAGAGAGCTCGAACAGACGGTTGGCCGTGAAGGAGATGTCCAGCTTGAAGCCGTCATCGCCGGCAGCAATGACGTTATCGGTATCGCCAACGCAAATAAGCGCGCCCAAGTGGCCCGCAATGATCATGTCGAGTGCGTGGCGCAGCGCCGTTCCTGGCGCAGTCTGCTTGATGGCATCGATGAGGCGCTCTTCCGTACTTCCCATGGCCTCTCCTCCCCCCGTGGTACAACGTGCATATCCCCAGTATACGACACGCAAGTACGCGGTGCGCCCCGGGGGTAGCCCCCAAGACGCACCGCCTGGACTCACGTTCGAAGTTCGTTACTCGGCAGCCGGGGCCAGGCCGTCAGTTGCCGGAGTCACCGGAGCGCTCCAGCGCTCGCGCGCCTTGGGCGCCTCCAGGTGGATGCGCTCGGTAAGCGCCGGAATCTCGCCCTCGCCGCGCGTGAAGGTCAGGCGACCATCGGCAACGTCCACCAGGATAATGTCGCCAGCCTTCCACTCGCCCTGCAGCAGAGCCTCTGCCAGCGGATCCTCGATGAGGGTCTGGATGGCACGGCGCAGCGGACGGGCGCCGTAGATCGGGTCGGTGCCCTCCTTGGCGACCAGGTCGCGCGCGGCGTCGGTCAGCTCGATGGACATACCCTGGCCAATCAGACGGTTGCGCAGGTCAACCACCATGAGGTCGACGATGCCGCGCAGCTGCGTGCCGGTCAGGCTCTTGAAGACCACGATCTCGTCCACGCGGTTGAGGAACTCCGGGCGGAAGAGCTTCTTCAGCTCGCCCTCGGCGCGGCTCTTGATCTCCTTGTCGGAGAGGCCGGCCCTGCCAGAGGACGAGAAGCCCATGGGAGCTGTGGCGGCAATCTCGCGCGCGCCGACGTTGCTCGTCATGATGATGACGGTGTTGGAGAAGTCCACGGTGCGGCCCTGGCCGTCGGTCAGGCGGCCCTCATCCAGAATCTGGAGGAGGATGTTGAACAGGTCGGGGTGGGCCTTCTCGATCTCGTCAAAGAGCACCACGGAGTAAGGCTTGCGGCGCACGGCCTTGGTCAGCTCGCCGCCCTCGTCGTAGCCCAC
>DJXA01000244.1:2826-3161 GCA_002449555.1 Atopobiaceae bacterium UBA7016
CCCTCGTCGTAGCCCACGTATCCGGGAGGGGCACCGACGAGCTTGGAGACGGCGTGCTTCTCCATGAACTCGGACATGTCGAAGCTGATGAGCGCGTCCTCGCTGCCAAAGAGGAACTCGGCCAGGCTCTTGGCGAGCTCGGTCTTGCCCACGCCCGAGGGGCCCAGGAAGATGAACGAGCCGCCGGGGCGACGCGGGTCCTTGAGGGGGCTGCGGCTGCGACGAATGGCGCGGCTGACGGCACTGACGGCCTCGTCTTGGCCAACAACGCGCTGGTGAAGGGCGTCTTCGCAGCGCAGCAGCTTGGACGCCTCGGCCTCGGTGAGGTTGGAGAC
>DJXA01000055.1 GCA_002449555.1 Atopobiaceae bacterium UBA7016
CGAGGCGAGGCGCCGTCAAGAGGTTGCCGCGCAGAAGGAGTCCAAACGCAGCCTGCAAGGCATTGCGAAGCACGACAACGACGCACGTCATAAGCGGCGCGTGGCGGTGGTCTCGGGGACCGACGGGATCGCGGCGCGCGAGTCGGCGCGGATGAACGACCGCGCGGCGCGGGCGGCCGAGGTGCTGGACACCCTGCGCGTGGAGCGTCGCTACGATGCGGACATCTGGCTGGACGCGCGGCCCAGCCGTCGCAAGGTGCTCTTGCGCATGGAGGAGGCCGACATCGCGATGGGGGAGGCCACGCTTCATGTGCCGGCGCTCTATCTGGGCAACACGGACCACGTGGGCCTCACGGGAGACAACGGCAGCGGCAAGACCACGCTCGTCAAGCGCATGGTGGCGGAGCTGCCCCAGGGCGTTCGAGCGCTGTACATCCCGCAAGAACCGACGGATGCGCAGCGTCGCGCGGCCATGAGCACCCTTCGTGAACTGGGCAGCGTTGACCGCGGACGCGTCCTCTCCATCGTGGCACAGCTCAACTCAGAGCCCGAGCGCATTCTTGAGGGCGACACCATCAGCCCTGGCGAGATGCGCAAGCTTATGCTCGCCCTGGGCATGCTGGACGCGCCCGAACTCATCGTGATGGACGAGCCCACCAATCACCTAGACCTGGGCTCGACGCTCGCGCTGGAGCGGGTGCTGCGCGCGTACCCCGGCGCGCTCGTGCTGGTCTCGCACGACGCGGCGCTGGTGGCGGCCACCACCGACATCACGTGGCGGATCGCCGGCGCGGATGGCCGCTACGTTCTGACGGTGGCATGACCGCTGTAGCGGCCCCGTGGGACACGGGTTCGGAACCCGTGTCCCACGGGGCCGCCACAGCGGGCACCGGCGGGCCGCGTATGCGGTATCCTTAGCAGGTCATATCGTGAAAAACGAGGAGGAACTGATGACAGAGGAATCCGGTTACGTGATCCGTCCCGCCTGGAAGGCATGGGTGGCGCTGGCCGTGGCCTTTGCGCTGGGCCTGGGCGTGGCGGCGCTGGCGATGCGCTCGGGCAATCTGGTGGGCACGGCCGAGGGGCCGGCGGCGGCCGCCAAGACGTCCTCCGCGACCGATGAGCCCGACGCCCCCGGCAGCGACATCGCGGCGACCTTCCCCTCGTGGAATCCGGATAGCCCGGCGCTGGCCGAGCTCACGGCCTTCGTCTCCGACGTGTGCGACCCGGAGAGCCCCAACTACGTGGAGCCGGCGGACCGCATCGCCACCTTCGACATGGACGGCACCATCATCTCGGAGAAGGCTCCCTTCTACATCGACTACATGATGATGCTCTACCGCGTGCTCGATGACCCGACTTACGAGGCCGACCCCAACGACGTGAAGATCTGCGAGGAGATTCGCACCTACGCCAACCGCGGCACCAAGAACTCCGAGCTCAGCTCTGAGCGCCACCGCATGACGGCGTCCATCTTCGAGGGGATGACGCCGGACGAGCTCCGCGCGTGGGTCAACAACTTCATGGACACCGTGCCCGTGGGCGCCTTTGACGGCATGACCTACGGCGGCAGCTTCTACAAGCCCATGATCGAGGTCATCAACTACCTCAAGGCCAACGACTTCGACGTGTACATGGTCTCTGCGGGCGAGCGCGAGTTTGTGCGCGGCATCGTCGAGCGCGTGGGCATCGATCCGTCCCACGTCGTTGCCTGCGACGTGGGCTACATGACCACGGGCCAGGGCGACAAGGCCGCCAAGGACTACACCATGGAGCAGGACGAGACGGTCGTGCTCACCTCGCCGCTCACCAAGGGCGTCGAGAAGACCGGCAAGGTGCTCGCCATTGCGCGCGAGATCGGCAAGGTGCCGGTGCTGGCCTTCGGCAACACCTCGGGCGACTACGCGATGCTCAACTATGCCGAGGCCAACGGCGGCATGGGCTGCTTCGTGGTGTGTGACGACGTCGAGCGTGAGTACGGCGACATGGCCTATGCTCAGGAGGGCTACGACCTGGTAGCCAAGGAGCAGTGGACGGCGTTCTCGATGGCCGAGGACTGGGCCACTATCTACGGCGAAGGCGTGGTTAAGACCGAGCTTCCGGGCGAGGTGGCCGAGGAGATGGCGGACGCCGCGTAATGCCGCAGGCGTACCCTTTGTGTTAAGTTGAAAGCCGAGGAGCAATCATGAGCGCGCGCAAGTCAAGCTACTCCCTGCTGTACATCCTCATGTCGTTCTTGGTGGGATGCATCATGGCGGGCCTGGTGGCGATGACGCTGACTAGACCCAGCGATGAGCCGACCACGGCGCCGGTCGCTGCCAGCCAGGCAGAGGATGGGAGCATCTTTGATCCCGCGATCATGCTGCCCTCGTGGAACGTTGACAGCCCCGCGCTGGCCGCGCTGGTGGCGTACGTCGACGACGTGTGCGACTCGTCGAGCCCCAACTACGTGGAGCCGGCCGACCGCATCGCCACCTTTGACATGGACGGCACGGTGCTGTGCGAGAAGGCGCCCGTCTACCTGGACTACTGCATGATGATGCACCGCGTGCTGGAAGATCCGACGTACGCGGCCAGCGACGAGGACGTCGCGGCCGTGCAGCAGATTCGTGCCAACGCTGATCAGGGCGTGGTTGACGGAGACCTGAACGATGCCAAGAACGCGGCCCTGAGCAGGGCCTTTGCGGGCATGACGCAGGACGAGTTTGCCAGCTACGTCACCAACTTCATCGACACCACGCCGGTGGAGGGCTTCGACGGCATGGTGTACGGCCAGTCGTTCTATCATCCCATGGCCGAGATCGTCAACTACCTGCGCGCGCACGAGTTCAACGTGTACTCCGTCTCGGCCAGCGAGCGCGAGGTTGCGCGCGCGGTGGTGGCCTACGGCCTGGGCATCGAGCCCGACCACGTGGTGGGCACGGACATCGTGTTTGTGGCGACGGGCCAGGGCGACGAGGCGGCGCCGAGCTACACCGTCACGCAGGACGACGAGCTGGTGCTTACCGACGAGATGCTCCCTGAGGTGGGCAAGGGCAACAAGGTGATCTACATCCAGCGCGAGATTGGCAAGCGGCCGATTCTGTCGTTTGGCAACAGCTCGGGCGACTTCGCGATGCTGAACTACGCGCAGGGCAACCCCGAGCACAAGGGCATGGGCGTGCTGATCGTGGCTGACGATACCGAGCGTGAGTATGGTGACGAGCGCAAGGCCGCCTCGATGTACGAGGAGGCTGAAGCCGAGGGCTGGCTGGCCGTCTCCATGCGCGACGACTGGGCTACCATCTACGGCGAAGGCGTCGAAAAGACCGCCCTCAACGCGGAATAGATCCCACTTGTATGGGTTCGCGTTTACAGGCTGGCGAGCATGGTCATGGTGGCGTTGGCGCACTCGCGCGCGGCCTCGGCCTGGAACTCCTCAAACGACATGCCGTCGCTGTCGTCGGAGATGGCGCGGATAATGACGTACGGGGTCTGGTTGAGGTGGCAGACCTGCGCGATGGCCGCGCCTTCCATCTCGGCGCAGAGACCGCCGAAGGCTGAGGTGATGGCCGCAACCTGCTCGGTCGAGGCGATGAACTGGTCACCGCTGCACACGCGGCCCTCCAGCACCTTGGAATCAGGCGCTGCGCGATGGACGGCGTCCACGGCCAGCGCACGCATGTGCTCGTCGGCGGGGAAGGCGTAGAGGCCGGTGAAGGGAATCTCGCCCTTGTGGTAGCCCAGCGCGCTGATGTCGTAGTCGTGCTGCACGGCGTCAACGGAGACTACGAAGTCATTGATGGTAAGCTCAGGCGTGAGGCTTCCCGCCACGCCCGTGTTGATGATGCGATTGACGCCAAAGTGGGCGATAAGCAGCTGCGCGCAGATGCCCGCGTTGACCTTGCCGATGCCGCACTGTACCACAACCACGGGTGCGCCAGCGATGGTGCCCTCGGTAAAGTCCATGCCCGCGATGGTCGTGACCTGCGGATTATTCATCTCGCGCTTGATTGCGTCCACCTCGGAGGCCATGGCGCCGATCACGCCGGTCTTATCGGCGGTATTGAGGTTGCTCATGGGGTTCCTTTCGGTTTTTGATTGCTGCAGCTGTAAAGCATAGCAGCAAGTCAGTACCGCCTCGATGCAAATGTCTGCGTCTTGAAGGAAGCTCCCGCTTCGCTATGCAGCCTCGACGTGCTGGAGCGCAACACGCAGGCTCGGGCCATCTACGAGCGCTGCGGCTTTGAGCACGTCACCTGGGTGCAGCTCTACTACGAGAACACCGGCCTTACCGAGTTCGAACTCATGGAGCACGTGCTGTAACGGGGCTGAGATGTCAGGGACCTCAGTCCAATTGTGGTCGTGAGAGGCTGGTGGGGCGAAAACCGGGTCCCAAACCACCTTTTCGAGGTCCTCAGCACCGTTCTGGCTTTTGCAAACACTCACAATTCTGCGGGCTGGGTCAGAATATACGTCTTATAGCTGCATAGTCGCATGTATTATGCAGTAGGGTGAGTAATAATCTCAGTCGCGCAGAATTGTGAGTGTTTGCAAAAGTAGTCTTGGCGACTCAAAGGGGATGCCAGCTGCTCGTGCCGGCCAAAACACCCGAACGACTCTCAATCCCACTGCATTTGACGCACCGTTGGGAGCGAGGGGACCCAAAGAGCTCGATTATGCAAGGGGACTGAGGTGTCAGGCACCTCGAATCCCATGGTGACCCCCTAAGTACCTCCTAAGCACCCCACAAGTACCCCCTAAGTTAGGAGGCTCGCTAAGCCAGATGCACGCACTTTCCGGCGCTAAGGAGCCGAAAATTGCCCGTTAGCGTCGGAAAGTGCGTGCAAGCTGCGGCGGTTACTCCCGCACGTCGTCCATGAAGGAGCGCATGGCGTCGTGCTTCTCGTCGGACTGGTCGAGCTGCTTGGTGATGCGCCGCCTGCAGCCGTCCGAGAGCCTGCCGTCGGCGCCGTCCCGCACGCCGCGCTCGTACGCGAGGTTCGCCACATGGAAGAGCAGCACAAACAGCGGCTCGTCGGCGCTGTGCTGGCGGCGGCTCGCGGCGCAGACGTTCGCCACGGACCGGCCCAAAGCAGCAGCGTTGAGAATCGCGTCGTCCTCCGTCTGATACGTGCCATCGCCATTCACGTAAAACGTCTTGTACGCCTCGCTTACGGTAAACGCCTCAACGGCGTCAATCATGTCAAGGTCGTAGTCGGCTAGCCAGCTGAGGTCGACGGTGGTGCCTACTAGGTGGTCAACCACCGTGTCCATGTTCCTCATGAACGGGGGAGTGACGTTGTCGCGGTCTTCTGCCATGCGGCCTCCTTTGGTAGGAACGTTGTAGGGCCCGTTGCCCCGCACTTTTGTGATACCACGCACCGCCGCGCACGTATTTAGCTGCGAGCTAAATACGCAGGTTGCGCGAGCGCCCATCCACCGACGCCTGGCGGACGCCCGCCGAGCGACGCGACGTGAGCCAG
>DJXA01000068.1:0-733 GCA_002449555.1 Atopobiaceae bacterium UBA7016
TCGGCGCACTGGTCGTTGGAAAGATGCCCGTGCGTGCCGCCCACGCGCGCCTTCAGATACCCGGGGTAGGGGCCCGTGGAGAGCATCTTCACGTCGTGGTTGGCCTCGATGCCGAGCACGCGACAGCCGCGCAGCTCCTCAAGGGCGCGCTTCGTGAGCACGCCCGTGTCGGTGCACCAGCCCACAGAGTCTAGCGTCGTCCCGTTCGAATCCTCCACAACAAAGTGCAGGCCGAAGGGGTCGGCGACGTCATGCGAGGTAGGAAAGGTGTGGATGCGCATGCCTCCCGCGCAAAGCTCGTCGTCGTGAGAAAGCTCGACAAAGGGCAGCGCGGAAATGGAGCCGCGGCCAGCCCTGGTGCCCTTGGTGGCATAGAGCGGCCCGTCGAAGCGCTTGGCAAAGACGGGCAGGCCGTTCACGTGGTCGCTATGCTCGTGCGTGAAGATGGCGGCAGTCGTGCGGGCGAGGTCGACGTCGAGCTCCTGCGCGCGCAGCCGCAGCTGGCGGTTGGAGATGCCGCAGTCAATCAGGACCATGCCCTCGGGGCCCTCTATCAGGGCCGCGTTGCCCTTCGATCCGCTTGCGAGTATGTGCAGGTGAATAAGCGGCTGCATGGTGCCCCTTCGTAACAGTGCGCAAACAAGTCGCACCACAGTGTGCCACTTCGTATGGCTTGGCGTACACTACAACCTGCAAATCTATGTCTCGCGTCGCGCCCGTGCGGTTTGGGGGT
>DJXA01000068.1:844-2759 GCA_002449555.1 Atopobiaceae bacterium UBA7016
ACCCCCAAACCGCACGGGCGCGACGGCGGACACGCAAGGGAGGGCTATGCCCAACGTTTCAAGACGATACGCCACTGGCGAGACACGTTTCGACCGGCCCTCGGGCCAGACGGACGACGAGACGCGCGCGCCGGTCGTGCTCATGGTGTCTGGCGGCGCGGATTCAACGGCGCTTCTGGTGCTTGCAGCGACGTCTACCCTCGACATTGACGACGGCCGCGGCCTGGCGCGCATCGCGCGCGAGCGCCTGCACGTGCTGCATGTAAATCACCAGCTCAGAGGCCTCGATGCCGAGGAAGACGAGGAGTTTGTCCGCGGCTTGGCCGACAGCTTCGGCATTCCGTGCACGGTGGTGCGCCAAGACGTGGCGGCGCTCGCGGCGAAGCGGGGCGACAACGTGGAGAACGTGGGTCGCGAGCTGCGCTATTCGTCCGCGGCGCGGCTTGCCAACCAGCTCTCTGAGGAGTTTGGCACGCCGCGCTCGGCCGCGCGCATCCTCACGGCGCATAACGCCAACGACCGCGCGGAGACCTTCTTCATGAACGCCGTGCGCGGGTCGGGCCCGTCGGGGCTCTCGTCCATCCCGCGCCGCCGCAACCGCATCGTGCGGCCGCTTCTGGATCGCACGCACGCAGAGCTCTGCGACCTTTTGCGCATGCGCGGCATCGTCTGGCGCGAGGACCAGACTAACTACGACACCCGCTACCTGCGTGCCTTTGTGCGCCACGAGGTCATGCCCGTCATCGAGCGCAGAAATCCGCGCGTCACGGCGAGCCTTGCCGCCACGTGCGACATCCTGTCCGACGAGGACGCTTACATGACGCAGGTGGCCGCGCGCGCCTACCGTGACCTCCTGCGCAGGCAGGGCGACGCCATGGTGGCGCTCGACGCCGACCGCCTGGCCGCCACCGAGGTGGCCATTGCGCGGCGCGTGGTGCGCTCGGCGCTTCTGGCCGTCTGTCCGGCGGCTCGTCTTGAGGCCCGCCATATCGCCTCGGTGCTCACGCTCGTGGCGGCGGGCCATGGCTCGCAGACGCTGCCCATGGGCGTGGACGCCCGCGTGGAGTACGGCCTCTTGTTCGTGCGCGCCGTCAGCGCCGCGCCCGTTGGGCTGGAAGGCTGGCTTGAGGTGCCCGCAGCGTCCGAGCACGGCGAGGCCGGCACGCTCGTCCTGCCGGATGGCCGCCAGCTGATGGCGCGCCTCGTCGAGGTGCCCGCGGGCTCGCGCGCGGCAGACCTTGCGCGCGCTCATGCCAAGGAGTGGCAGGGCCTTTCGGTGCTGTTGGACGCCGCTGCCTGCGGCATCGACGCCGCGCTGGGAGGGCTCCTCTGGGTGGATGCCCCCGCACCGGGCGACGTGCTGTGCCCCTTTGGCATGCATGGCCAGTCGAAGAAGCTCTCGGACCTCCTCAACGAGGCCAAGGTGCCTGCGGCAGACCGCGCCACGGTGCCCATCGTGCGCACCTCGCCACGTGGTCAGGTCGTGTGGGTGGCCGGGATTCGCCCTGACGAGCGAGCATGCTGCCAGCCGTCGTCCAAGCTGCTGCTAGAATTGTCTCTTATGACAGATTCGCGCCCGTAGGCGCTGCTGAGCACTACCACGCACGTGAAGGGAAGTTCCCATGGATATGCATCCTGACATCGAGAAGGTCCTCATTGGCGAGGACGAGATTAACAGCATCGTCTCCCGCCTCGGCGCAGAGATCTCGCGCGACTATGCTGACAAGAATCCGCTGGTCGTGGCCGTGCTGCGCGGCGCCTTTGTCTTCACGGCTGACCTCATGCGCGCCATCACCGTGCCTTGCGCGGTCGACTTCATGGCCGTCTCGAGCTACGGCAGCGGCGTCAAGAGCTCAGGCGTCGTGCGTATCGTGAAGGACCTCGACACGCCCATCGAGGGGCGCCACGTCATCAT
>DJXA01000068.1:2843-6556 GCA_002449555.1 Atopobiaceae bacterium UBA7016
GAGGACATCCTGGACTCCGGCCTGACGCTGTCGTACCTCATGAACCTGCTGAGCAACCGCGGCTGCGCGTCCATCTCCATCGCGGCGTTTGCGGTCAAGGACGTAACTGGTCACGTGCCGGCGGTGCGCCCCAACTACGTGGGTACCCACGTGCCCGACGAGTTCATCGTGGGCTATGGCCTGGACTACGCCGAGCGCTACCGCAACCTTCCCTACGTGGGCGTTCTCAAGCCCGAGGTCTACAGCAACTAAGCGCGGCGCCGTTACAGGCGCTGCATATACGAGGAGCATTCAGTGGCAGATAACAACCAGCAAGACAACAACGACCAGCAAGGCCGCGGCCCTCTGCCCGGCTGGGGGAGATTTCCGGGCGGGCAGTCTCCGTGGCAGCTCATTCTCTCGCTGGCGCTGATCGTCGTTCTGCTGATCTATGTGGTGCGCGGCTTCACCATGGGCGGCGGCAGCCGCTCCGTTGACCCGCTGCCCACTAACGACTTCGTGGTGGCCGTCAAGGAAGACCGCGTCAAGGAGGTCACGTACCACGTCAACGCGGGCGAGCTCGACGGCACCTACTACCTCAGCAAGCAGGACGTGGGCAAAGAGGGCAAGGCGCGGCGCTTTACCAGCAATTACGTGGGATCCGACACCCTGCAAGACCTCATGGCCGAGCACCCGAAGATCGTCTTCGAGATCGACACGTCGTCCTCCGAGCTGTGGGAGACGCTGATCGCCACCATCCTGCCCACGGTCATCGTCATCGTGGCGCTCATGTACTTCATGAACCAGGTGAACGGCCAGAACGGCCGCGCCATGAGCTTTGGCCGCGCGGACAATGCCCGCACCAACGAGGAGACGCGCCCCAAGACCAAATTTGCCGACGTCGCGGGCATCGACGAGGCTGTCGAGGAGCTGCAAGAGATCAAGGACTTCCTTACCGAGCCGGCGCGCTACCAGAAGATGGGCGCCAAGATTCCGCGCGGCGTGCTTCTGGTTGGCCCTCCGGGAACGGGCAAGACGCTGCTCGCCAAGGCCGTCGCCGGCGAGGCGGGCGTGCCGTTCTTCTCCATCAGCGGCTCTGACTTCGTGGAGATGTTCGTGGGCGTGGGCGCCTCCCGCGTGCGCGACCTCTTCAAGCAGGCCAAGGAGGAGGCTCCCTCCATCATCTTCATCGACGAGATTGACGCCGTGGGCCGTCAGCGTGGCGCCGGCCTGGGTGGCGGCCACGACGAGCGCGAGCAGACGCTCAACCAGCTGCTCGTCGAGATGGACGGCTTTGAGGACAACCAGACGGTCATCCTCATCGCGGCTACCAACCGCCCCGACATCCTTGACCCGGCCCTGCTGCGTCCGGGCCGCTTTGACCGCCGCGTGACGGTCGACCGACCCGATCTCAACGGCCGCGAGAAGATCCTGCGCGTCCATAGCATGGACAAGCCGCTGGATGGCACTGTCGACTTCGAGCGCATTGCGCAGCTGACGCCTGGCTTCTCGGGTGCCGACCTGGCCAACCTCATGAACGAGGCGGCGCTGCTGGCGGCACGTCGCCGCAAGCCCACCATCTCGTTTGGCGAGGTCGAGGAGGCCATGGAGCGCGTGATGGCCGGCCCCGAGCGCAAGACCCGCGTCATCACCGATCGCGAGCGCAAGACCATCGCCTATCACGAGAGCGGCCATGCCCTGGTGGGCCATGTGCTCGAGAACTCCGACCCGGTGCACAAGATCTCGATCATCGCCCGTGGCCAGGCGCTGGGCTACACCATGCAGGTGCCCGAGGAGGACCGCTTCCTGGAGACGCGCGACGGCATGCTCGATCAGATCGCGGTGCTTCTGGGCGGCCGCACGGCCGAGGAGCTGTTCTGCGACGACATCACCACCGGTGCCTCCAACGACCTCGAGCGTGCCACCAAGCTGGCGCGCCAGATGGTGACGCGCTACGGCATGAGCGATGACCTGGGAACTCAGGTCTTTGGCGAGGCCAACCACGAGGTGTTCTTGGGCCGCGATTACGCGAGCCGTCAGGACTACTCGGCCGAGACCTCCAAGCGCATTGACGACGAGGTGGAGCGCATCATGCGCGAGGCCCATGCCCGTGCGCGCGAGGTGCTTGAGGCGCGTCGCGACCAGATGGAGACCATGGCTCGCGTGCTGCTGGTGCGCGAGACGGTGGAGGGCGACGCCGTGGTGGCGCTGCTCGATGGCAAGTGGGACGAGTTCGTGGCCGAGCATCCCGAGCAGGCCGTGAGCGATAGCGACTCCGACGCGCCGGTCGTTGACGAGCAGGCGCTGCTCGAGGAGTCGCGCGCGGCAGCTGAGGCTGCGATGGCGGCCGAGCAGGCCGCGCCACAAGCTCCTCCGGCTCCTGCGCCGGCGCCCGCATCGGACACCAGCGCGCCTCCGCGGCCCGACGGCCTGGCATAGTAACAAAACCGACAACTCAAGGCATTACCCTTGGGTTGTCGTTTTTTTGAAAGGAGTGGTGGAATGGCCATCAACGAGAAGAGCTACGCGTATGGCGCGTCAAAGTCGTCCATCCGCGAGATTTTTGCGTACGGTTCGGCGCGTAAGGCCGAGATCGGCGAGGAGAACGTGTTTGACTTCTCGCTGGGCAACCCTTCGATTCCCGCGCCGGACGAGGTGCGCCAGTCGCTCGCGCGCTCGCTTGAGCTGCCGCCCGTCCAGTTGCACGGCTATACACCGGCAAACGGCATTCCCGCCGTGCGCGCCGCCGTGGCCGCGTCGCTTACCAGGCGCTTCCAGGCCGAGTGCGGAGACGCCCCGGTGGCTGCCGCTGACGACCTCTACCTGACCTGCGGTGCCGCCGCGTCGCTCTCCATCACCTTCCATGCGCTGGTCAACGCAGGTGACGAGGTCATCGTCATCGCGCCGTACTTCCCTGAGTACCGCGTGTGGATCGAGACGTCCGGTGCCACGTGCGTCGAGGTTCTGGCCGACCAGAGCACCTTCCAGATCGATACCGAGGCCGTGCGCGCCGCCATCAACGAGCACACCAAGGCCATTGTCATCAATAGCCCCAACAACCCCGTGGGCTCGGTGTATACGCGTGCCAACCTCGAGGCGCTGGCTGCGGTGCTGCGCGAGCGCGAGGCGGAACTGGGCACGGCCATCTACCTGATTTCCGACGAGCCGTATCGCGAGATTACCTATGGCGCTGAGGTGCCCTGGAACCCCGCGATTTATGACCGCACCATCGTGTGCTATTCGTACTCCAAGTCGCTGTCGCTGCCGGGCGAGCGCATCGGTTGGGTGCTGGTTCCGCCCACCAATCCCGAGCACGACCGTCTGGTGCTGGCCGTTGCCGGCGCTGGCCGCAAGCTGGGCTTCGTGTGCGCGCCGGCCATCTTCCAGCGCGTGCTCGCCGACTGCGTGGACGTGCCGTCCGACGTCGAGGCCTACGCACGCAACCGCAAGGCGCTTACCGAGGGCCTGACGCGCCTGTGCTACGAGTACATCGAGCCCGACGGCGCCTTCTACCTGTGGGTGAAGGCGCTTGAGCCCGACGCCGAGGCGTTCTTCCAGAAGGCCAAGGCGCTCGATCTCCTGCCCGTTCCGTCTGACAGCTTTGGTTGCCCTGGCTGGGTGCGCATCGGCTATTGTGTGAGCTACGAGACCATCGTCAACTCAATGCCCGCATGGGAGAAGCTGGCCGCCCAGTACAAGTAAACACCCGCGTCCCCTGCTCCTAAAGATGAGTC
>DJXA01000186.1:0-15130 GCA_002449555.1 Atopobiaceae bacterium UBA7016
ATCTTTAGGAGCAGGCCTCCGTCCCGAATGTCCGGGCCCGAGCCCCCGGCGCCGACTCACAAAAAAGCGGGCGATCTTTCGATCGCCCGCCCGAGTCGCTTAGTGCCCTTCTAGGGCTTTTCTAGTCCACCGGAATTCCTTTTCACCTCTGTAGGAACGGGACTCTTCAGACTCAGTATGTCTGGTGGTGCTACAGCGTCTTATCGGTTGACGCTCTGGGTTCTACGCGGTGGCATTGGTACTTCCGTTTACCGACTTTGTCTGGCTTTGCGGCGCCTGTGCCGCTTAACGTGTCCTAGCTACTGAGGACTACCGGAAGGAAACGGGACTCGCGATGCCAACCGCGGAACGCCCTGCTATGATTTCTGAGCCCATTGGCATCACCCCCTTGGTCGTCTCGATCTCGTCGAGTACCTTTGCTTGATGTGAAGATACCCGATGCAAAGGACTGTTACAAGCACGTTTCGCGAGAGGGGCATATATGGCGGTGAGCGGTTGTTGCCGTTTGTCACGTTTTTGGGCATGAAAACCAAATAGCGCGTATGACCTGCGGTTGATTTAAAAACATCTCGTTACTCAGTCTTTCTGAGCTTGCATCGCGATTATGCTAAGAATTGCTGCACTAAGTCTTTGACCTCGTGTTTATTCACTTTTGGGGGTCTGATGGCCTTAGACCAAACAAAGGCCTTCCCGTACAATGGATTCGATACAAACGGCGGTGTCCAACGAGGGAGTTATCTATGGCAGAGTTCATCTACCAGATGTATCGCGCACGTCGCGCACACGGAGACAAGGTCATTCTTGATGACGTGACGATGGGGTTCTTCCCTGGCGCAAAGATCGGCGTGGTGGGACCTAACGGCATGGGAAAGTCAACCCTGCTGAAGGTCATGGCCGGCATGGAGGAAGTGACGGCCGGCGAGGCGCGTCTGACTCCTGGCTACACGGTAGGAATCCTCCAGCAGGAGCCACCGCTTGATGAGGACAAGACGGTCATCCAAAACATTGAACAGGCCTTCGCAGACACCATCTCCAAGGTCGAGCGCTTCAACGCCATTGGCGAGGAGATGGCTGACCCTGACGCGGACTACGACGCGCTCATGGAGGAGATGGGTCGCCTGCAGGACGAGATCGACGCGGCAAACGGCTGGGACCTCGAGAGCCAGCTTTCTCAGGCCATGGATGCGCTGCAGTGCCCTGACCCCGACGCGCCCGTAAGCGTGCTTTCGGGCGGCGAGCGCCGCCGTGTCGCGCTCTGCCGTCTGTTGCTTGAGGCCCCTGACCTGCTGCTTCTGGACGAGCCTACCAACCATCTGGACGCGGAGAGCGTACTCTGGCTCGAGCAGTTCCTGCACAGCTATCCAGGGGCAGTGCTTGCCGTCACGCATGACCGTTACTTCCTCGACAACGTCGCGCAGTGGATCTGCGAGGTCGACCGCGGCCGCCTCTATCCGTACGAGGGCAACTACTCCACCTATCTTGAGACCAAGGCAA
Organism: Atopobiaceae bacterium UBA7016; assembly: GCA_002449555.1. Taxonomy (GTDB): domain Bacteria; phylum Actinomycetota; class Coriobacteriia; order Coriobacteriales; family Atopobiaceae; genus UBA1367. The sequence continues at coordinate 1,495 of DJXA01000186.1, forward strand.
AGCGCCTGGAGATGCAGGGTCAGCAGGATGCGAAGCGCGCCAAGAAGCTGCGTGCCGAGCTCGACTGGGTGCGGAGCAGCCCGAAGGCTCGCCAGGCAAAGAACAAGGCACGTCTTGAGCGCTACGAGCAGATGGCTGCCGAGGCCGAGCGCACGCGCAAGCTCGACTTCTCAGAGATTCAGATTCCCGCCGGCCCGCGTCTGGGCAACAAGGTCATCCAGGCCGAGCACCTGCACAAGGCCTTTGGCGATCGCGTGCTGATAGACGACCTTTCGTTCAACCTGCCGCGCAACGGCATCGTGGGCGTCATCGGCCCCAACGGCGTGGGCAAGACCACGCTCTTCAAGATGATCATGGGGCAGGAGCCAGTGGACTCCGGCACGCTCGAGATTGGCGAGACGGTAACTATCTCGTACGTCGACCAGACGCGCGCGGGCCTCGACCCAGACAAGACGCTGTGGGAAGTGGTCTCGGACGGTCTGGATACGCTGCAGGTGGGCAAGACCGAGATTCCCAGCCGCGCATACGTGGCGAGCTTTGGCTTCAAGGGGCAAGACCAGCAGAAGCGCGCGGGCGTTCTCTCTGGCGGCGAGCGCAATCGTCTGAACCTTGCCCTGACGCTGAAGCAGGGCGGCAACGTCCTGCTTCTGGACGAGCCCACCAACGACCTGGATGTCGAGACGCTCGAGAGCCTCGAGGAGGCGCTCATCGCCTTCCCGGGCTGCGCCGTGATTACGAGTCACGACCGCTGGTTCCTTGACCGCATTGCCACGCACATCCTGGCGTGGGAGGGGACTGACGAGGAACCTGGCCGCTGGCACTGGTTTGAGGGCAACTTTGAGAGCTATGAGAAGGACAAGATCAAGCGTCTTGGTGCCGAGGCGGCAAAGCCGCACCGTTTGCACCGTAAGCTGACGAGGGACTAGAATCACGCCGTGCAAGGCGGCGGTAAAGAAGCGTTACTTTAGGGCGACGTCTTTCGGGGCGTCGCCTTCTTGCTGCCGTCCAAGGGCAGATGAGTCGTACTCAACCACAACGTCAAGCAGCACCCTGCAGAGAAACAGGGGATCAACGTCCAGCGCTCGAGCATAATCGGAAATCTCACATGCGTTCAGGTGACGATGGCCATGTTCGATCTTGCTGACGAACGGGCGTTCATAAGACATTTCATCTGCCACCTGCTGCTGCGAAAGCCCTTGCGAGTCGCGGATTTCAGCGAGCCTCCGCCCATAGCGGGCGTCGAGGTCCAGGTAACGCTGATCTCTTTCAAGGCGGCTTCTTTTCATGGCCTGACAGTACGCCTGACGAGCCGATGTTCCGAATTGGTACACCTTTAACTAATTGATGAAGTGAAGCGATAATCAAAAACGAAATGAAAGAAATTACAGAATTGATGTATGCGGCAAGACGTTTCCATTTGACCAGGGCATCGCTTTGCGTCCAGCGTCTGGGCTACCATAAGAGCCAGCGAAAGAAAGGACTGAGCATGAACACAGAAGCGCACTTCTTTGCCATCGTCTCGCGCATGAAGTACATCGAGCGCTGGGCTCTTATGCGAAACGCTCGCGAGGAGAACCTCTCGGAGCACTCGCTGGAGGTGGCCATGATTGCCCACGCGCTGTGCGTCATCGCAAACGTGCGTTACGGCCGGGCGCTTGACGCCCAGCGTGCAGCGGTGGTCGGCCTGTACCACGATGCGTCGGAGATCATCACCGGCGACATGCCCACGCCCGTCAAGTACCGCAACGAGCGCTTGCGCGGTGCCTATAAAGAGGTTGAGAACGAGGCGGAAGGAGAGCTGCTGGCAACCCTGCCAGAAGACCTGCGCCCGGCGTTTGAGGAGGTCTTCGCTATGCGCGAGGGCGACGTCGACGACGTATACCTGCACGAGCTGGTGAAGGCAGCGGACAAGCTGTCGGCTTACATCAAGTGTCTTGAGGAGGCCTCGGCGGGTAATGCGGAGTTTCGCACGGCGGCCAAGTCCACCTTGGCTTCGCTCGAGGAAATGCGCGTGACCCACCCTGAGGTGGGAGACTTCATGGACGAGTTCCTGCCCTCGTACGGCCGCACGCTCGACGAGCTTCTGTAGCGGCTCGGAAGCTTCTGCTAGAGTCGTACCGAATGTCGCGTTCCCACTGAGAGGAGAAGGTGCCATGGCCGTTCTGTTTGTTGAGTATCCCAAGTGCTCCACCTGCCGCAAGGCCAAGAAGTGGCTCGATGAGCAGGGTGTCGAGTACCTTGACCGTCACATTGTCGAGGACAATCCTTCCGCCGAGGAACTGGCTGCCTGGCACGCGCAAAGCGGCCTGCCCGCACGGCGTTTCTTCAACACGAGCGGCAAACTGTATCGCGAGCTGCGCATCAAGGAGCAGCTTGATGCCGGCATGACGGAAGACGAGATGTTTGCGCTGCTCTCCACCAACGGCATGATGATCAAGCGGCCGATCGTGGTGGGCGATGGCTTTGTGCTGGTGGGCTTCAAGGAGGCAGACTGGGCCGCACGCCTGTTGGGTTAGCCTGCCTCCGGAACCCATTCATCGAGCCGTTCCCCCTGGGGTCGCGCGAAACCACGACAAACGTCCCGTCATCCTGTCATGACGCGCTCGGGCTGCTTACCTTTCGTAGCCGTAGGGGTTGTTGCTCTGCCATCTCCAGCTATCCCGGCACATGTCCTCGATGTCATACTGAGCCTCCCAGCCCAGCAGCTCTTTGGCCTTGGTGCAGTCGGCCCAGTTTGCCGTGACGTCGCCTGGGCGACGCGGCTCGACGACGTAGGGGAGGTCCGTTCCACAAGCTGCCGAGTAGGCCTTGATGACGTCGAGCACGCTGGTGCCCCTGCCGGTGCCGAGGTTGAACACCTCGCAACCACAGCGATGCGCCATCCACTCCAGTGCCGCCACATGGCCACGGGCGAGGTCCACCACGTGGATGTAGTCGCGGACGCCCGTGCCGTCAGGTGTGTCGTAGTCATCGCCATAGACATGCACCGCATCACGGCGCCCGACGGCTACCTGCGCCACATAGGGCACCAGGTTGTTGGGAATGCCTTTGGGGTCCTCGCCGATGAGCCCGCTCGGGTGCGCACCGATGGGATTGAAGTAGCGCAGCAGGACCACATTCCATGTCGGGTCTGCCACGACGAGCGACCGCAGCATTTCCTCGATCATCCACTTTGTCCAGCCATAGGGGTTGGTAGCTGGCTTCTTTGGTGACTCCTCCGTCAGGGGGAGCTCGTCGGGGTCGCCGTACACGGTGGCAGAGCTGCTGAAGATGATGTTCTTGCAACCGTACGTGCGCATTACGTCAACGAGCGTCAGCGTGCATCCGATGTTGTTCGAGAAATACTCAATGGGTTTAGATACGCTTTCTCCGACAGCCTTGAAGCCAGCGAAGTGGATGACAGTATCAATCCGGTGATGCGTGAAGATGCCGTCAAGTGTCTCTCGGTCGTTCACGTTGGCGCGGTAGAAGCTCAGACGTTGCATGGCGTCCGGACCAACGATCTGGCCGACGCGCTCGAGTACGGCTTTACTTGAGTTGGAGAGGTCGTCTATCACGAGCACCTCGTAACCCTTTTCGAGCAGCTCGACAACCGTGTGGCTACCGATGAATCCGCAGCCGCCCGTGACGAGTACGCAGCTATCGTTGGATACTCTGTCAGTTCTACTCATGACGTGCTTCCTTTCGTATCTACAGGGGGTTCAGGAATGCGGGGCGCTCGCCCGTCTCCGCGGCCTTCGCCAGCTCGAAGAGCGCGTCAGCTACGGCATCGTCCGCAGAAAGGCCGATGCGGTAGTTGGCTGCGGCCACGGCCTCCTTGCTTGCGTTGCGCACGACCACGGAGTGATGCACCGCCTCGAGCATGGACACGTCGTTCTCGGAGTCTCCGAAGACCGCTACCTCGTCAAGCGAGAGTCCCAGATGGTCGGCAATGACCTCCACGGCACGGCCCTTGCTCCACCCTTTGGGAAGGATGTCGATGAACGGTCCGTACAGGGTGGGGAAGACGAAGTCGAGCTGAGGGAACTGCTCTCGCAGCTCGTCGCGAAGCACGATCATCTGGTCCCAGGGCAAGTCACAGCGCACATTTGACTTGATGTACGTCGAGCGGTTGAGGTGCTCGATCAGGCGGGGATGCCGTCCAAACGCGCCCTCATGTCGTGCCAGCTCGTCGGCCGTCATGCCGAGGAGATAGGCAGTTCCATCGGTTGTCTCGGTGATGTCGTCGAGGTCGTAAATCACGAGCGCACAGCCCTCATACCTGCGAAGATGTTCCCCAACATCGGCAAGGTCTGGCCCTGACAGCACCTCTTGGTGTATGAGCTGTCCATCCACGTACACCAGCTGTCCGTTGACGAAGGCACCGGTTTTGCTGCATGCTTCGTCACCGCCGAACATCCAGCGCATGGCGGCAGGAACCCTGCCCGATACGGGGCCAAAGTGCAGGCCTGCGTCGAGCATCGCGTGTATGGCGGCGATGGCTCGTACGCTTGCATGTGGTGCCCCCATGGGGATGAGCGTGTTGTCAAGATCGGTCAAGGCAAGCTTGATCATCTCGTCCTCCAGTCTCTCGATTGGGACGCCTCATATGGGCGACTTGAAAAAGAGGGGGCAGCGCAAGGCTGCCCCAATCTACAGACTCTGCAGGAACCTTTCGAAGGCTGCGCGACCCCCGTCGTCCCACTTGAACACGCCCGCGTCCTCGAGCACGCCAGCGAATACCTGGCCGATCTCGTTGCGCGTGAGCGTGCCTGCGCCAAGCTCGTCGAGCAGGCGTGGCGGTAGGATGGCCATGCCCATGACCTCGATGAGTCCGATATTTTCCTTCTTGACGTGCCACTTGTCCTCATGGGGATGGAACACTCCCAAGGGGTGCTCTGCGGTTGTCACATTGCAACGCAGGGCAAGGTACAGCTCGTAGACGCCTTCGTGCTTGCGCACCACGGGCGTTACGGTGTTGTGGGGGGTCCCATCTGGGCTGTATGCCACGATTCCAACTTCCTGATCATTCCATGTGCGCCAGACCCTCGTCACGTAGCATGCGGCATCAAGTAGCTCGCTACGATTGGTGCTGCACATGCGCAGCACCGAGATGGGCCAGCGAAGCACTTCGCACGTAACGCGCGAGAAGCCAGGGAGCTCGACCGTGGCGTCAGCCTGGGCCCGCATCATGGGAAACTCATGTCGTCCGCCTTGGAAGTGGTCGTGACTCAGAATCGAGCCGCCCACGATGGGCAGGTCCGCGTTCGACCCCACGAAGTAGTGCGGGAACAGGTCCACGAAGTCAAAGAGGCGCGCGATGTTCGCGCGGCTTACGACCATGGGCCGGTGCTCGGCGCTCATGGCGATGCAGTGCTCTTCGAAGTACGCGTAGGGGCTGTACTGGAACCCCCAAGGCTCTTGACCAAGTTCGATGGGCACCACACGGAGGTTCTGCCGTGCTGGGTGGGCTCCGAAGGCTGCCCCGGCACCGCGGCCATAGTAGCCCTCGTTCTCGACGCACAGATGGCAGGCGGGGTACTGGGCGCCAACGAGGGCCTTTCCTGCCGCGGCAATGGCCTCGGGGTCCTTCTCGGGCTTCGAGAGGTTGATAGTGATCTCGAGGTCTCCCCAGGCGGTGGGTGTTGTCCAGCTCACGTTCTTCGCGATCGCTGCCTCGCGCACATAGCGCGCGTCACAGCATAGGCGGTAGAACCAATCCGTTGCGGCCTGCGGCCCTTCGGTCTGCCTTAGCTCGTGGAACCGCTTGTTGATGGTGCTGGGACGGCCCAACAGCAGCCCCATGAGCTCGGTCTCGATGCGGTCGTGGCCCGAAGGGGTGTCCTCGTCCATACCTGCCTCAACGCCCGCCGCACTCAGCTGTGCCATGACGGCCTCAAGGTCGAACCCCTCCATGTCCACGGTGTCCCACGCCGGCGCAGGGCCGGTCTTGCGCAAGGCACTCAGCAGGCGGTTGTATGCCCACGTCCTGTCATCGGGACTGATGATCGCGCATCGTGCGACGTATGAAACTAATGCTGCTACGCTTTGTGCTACAACCATTGTGCTTTCGCCCCCTCATCGGATACTGCGTACACCTTGCACGACCCGGCCCCAAGCAACTCATCCATGCTTTCGTGGTAGAAATCCAATAGATCATTGGGAACAAATGCCTGGATAGAGCCGCCAAAGCCACCACCATGGATGCGTGTTGCTCCACGTCCCTGCAACAGCCATTCCGAGAGGGCGAGGGCGACCATGCAATCCTGCGTCCGCGCATCGCGTGCGCTTACGTTCTGCAAAAACATTGCTGAGCTGGCTCCTGAGCGCCGCGTCAGTTCTAGGAAGCGGTTCAGGTCAGTTGCCTTGAGTGCCGTCCACCGCGCATCGACGAGGCCCATTTCGAGGTAGTAGTGCAGCGCGCGCAGCACGGGTCGGTCTCCAAGCGTGCTGCGGAGCTCGTGCAGGCGAGAGAGGAGCGTCTTTGCGTTGACCTCGCAGAGGCGCTCTGCGCCAAGCGCCTTAGCCACGGCTTTCATCTCGGATGGAACGGCCGCGTACTCGTCGGTATAGGCACTGTGGTCACAGCCCACATCAGTGAGCGCCAGGGTGTAGCCGTGAGCCTCGAAGTCAAAGGCCAGTCGTTCGGTCGTCGGCTCGTCATTCCGGAAGTCCATGAACGAGAGCCCGCCCAAGCTCACGGCAAGCTGGTCCATGAGCCCACAAGGCTTGCCGAACCAGTCTTGTTCCACACGCTGAGCCATCTTGGCCGCCGAAACCGCATCGATGGATGGGCCCGACCAGAGGGCTTCCATGGCACGACAGAGGGCCAGCTCGTATGCGGCGGAAGAAGAGAGGCCGCCGCCAGAAGGGATGTCGCTTGTCATGACCATGTCAAAGCCCTGAGGCGTGCGCCCGGTAGCGGCCATCTGCGCTGCCATGCCGCGCACGAGTCCCGCGGAGGTCACGCGCTCATCCTCGCGCGGGTCTAGGCTGTCAAGCGTTACGGACACGGGCTCGAAGCCCTTGCTGAACACATTGATGGTGGGCTCGTCGTGGGCCGTCGCAAGACAGGTGATGCTGCGGTCGAGAGCGGCGGCGATGACGTGGCCACCCTCGTGGTCAGTATGGTTACCAGCGATTTCGCTCCGCGCCGGTGCCCGCACGGCGAGAACCGCTCCGGTGGGGCTCCCTGCCATGCGGGCAAGGTAGTCACCCAAGTTCTCTGCTATCTCTTGGACATCTTTCATGTATTGGTTCCTTTCTGGAACGAGATGAGCTGAGGGCGCTGCCTATACGAGGCGGCCCATTCGAGCTACCTGCGCGAACCAATAGGCGGATGCCTTGGGTATGCGCCTCTGTGTCTGGAAGTCGACGTAGAAGAAGCCGTAGCGCTTGTTGTAGCCATTGGTCCAGCTGAACATATCCATCAGTGACCAGAGGAAGTAGCCCGTCACGTTGACTCCCGCATCGACGGCCCGAAGCAGCCACTTCAGGTGCGCGCGCACGTAGTCAATGCGGTACGAGTCGTCGATAAAGTCCTCAACCAGCTCGTCCTTCGCGCCCATGCCGTTCTCGGTGATGAGGATCTCTTTGTAGTTGGGATACTGCAGCCGGATGCGGACGAGCAGGTCATACATGCCCTCGGGATAGATGAGCCAGTCCCAGTCGGTACGAGGAATGCCTTCCTTGTTTACGCGCTCGCCCACACCGCTCAGGGCGTAACGCTCGGTACCCTTGTCGCCCGTTGCGTTGTGGTGCAGTACGGTGGGACCGTCATAGGCGCGCAGGAAGCGGCTCTGGTAGTAGTTGATGCCCAGGAACTCGTTGTAGAGCGCCGCCTCGCGCATGCATGAGAGGTCCTCGTCTCGAATGTCGAGCTCGTAGTTCGAGAGCGCCGCAAGACGGTTAGCGCACTCAAGCGTGTCAGGTGCGTAGTCGCCACGGAATGTGGCATCAAGCAGGAACTGGTTCTGCAGCACGTCCTCGTTCTTTGCGGCCTGAATGTCCGCAGGGCTGTTCTGGTCGATGGGATACTTGCCCTCGAGTGTGTGGACCACGCCGATCTTGCCGGGATAGTTGCCCTCATGGAAGGCGAGCACGGCACGGGCATGGGCTAGCATCATGTTGTGGTTCAGCTGTAGCGCCTTGCCCACCTCGCCGGTGATGCCGCCCGGAGGGAAGGTGCCCTCGATGAAGGTGTTGCTGGATACCGCCCAGATTTCGTTGAAGGTGATCCAGTTGGTCACCTCGTTGTGATACTCCTCGAAGCAGAAGCGGGCATATGCCTCGAAGGCATCGATGGTGTCACGGTTCATAAATCCGCCCTTGTTGAACAGGGCGAGCGGCGTATCAAAGTGATGGAGCGTGATGTACGGTTCGACACCGTGAGCCTGGCAGGCGCGGAAGACGTCGTGGTAGAACGCGACACCCTCCGGGTTCACCTCTCCGACGCCCTGCGGAAAGATGCGGCTCCACGCGATGGAGATGCGAATGCCGTTGACGCCAAAGCGCTCGCACAGGGCAAGGTCATGCTCGTACTGGTGATAGAAGTCGGAAGCGGGGTCTGCCGCGAACCGACCCTTCTCGGCTAGGAAGGGGTCCCAAGAGACCTCGCCCTTTCCGTGGCCATGGGTTTCGCCTTCGCACTGGTAGGCGGCCGTAGCCCCTCCATAGATGAAGCCTTTGGGAAACGCTGGTGCAAAGTCCATGAGTCTGCTCCTTTTGCAGAAGGAATGATTGCGGGTGTGTTGTGGGTGCCTCAGCCGGAGGAAACTGAGGCACCCACGCGGGAAGGAAGGGAAGGGGTAGGCCTTATCCCGCAAGTTGGTCGCGCACAAACGCAAGCGCGTCGTCGCCATTACGCGTGAGGGCGATGTACTGTCGTCCCTCGCAGGCTGCAGCCTTGACTCCCATGCGATCGGCATCAACCTTCAGGTCCTCGTAATACGAGGCCACTTGGGGTGCCAGGATGACAAGGTCGAAGTCGGGCATGATGTCGAGGTGCGAGCCGTACGCACCGGCCGCGCTCTCGAGGTCGATGTCGTGAGCCTCCGCAGCCTTTGCGAGGGCGTTGGCAAGGAGGCCTGACGTACCGCCACCTGCGCAGAGTACCAGCACCTTCTTGCCCGCAAGATGATCAGAGCCTGCGGACTGAGCGCGGGGAGCCGGTGTCGCGGCGGTATCTGCGGCGGGCGCGGCAAGCGTGGAGGCATCAGCCCTGCCCTGGAAGGCGTCGCTCATGCGGGCTGCCTTCTGCGCGGCGCGCTCCTCGAGCTCTTCTGCTTCGATCTGGGCCTCTTCCTCGCACTTCTCGAGGTCATACATCTTGAAGAAGGGGTAGTAGATGACGAAGTCCATCACAAGGGCAACGGCCACATACACGAAGGAAAGCGCGGTGAGTCCGCAGCCGAGCACGATGCCCAACGGTGCCGGGGTGGTCCAGGGCAACGTGTACAGGAAGCCGTTCATGCCCAGTACGTCAATGAAGAGCTTGAACACCCAGGCGTTGGCGACCGGTGCGACTACAAACGGAATGAGAAACACCGGGTTGAGAACCATCGGGGCGCCGAAGAGAAAGGGCTCGTTGACGCCAAAGGTCACGGGGATGGCCGAGGCGCGGCCTACGGCACGCAGCTCCTTGGACCTTGCGAGGAAGGCGAACATCATGCAGGGGACGAGCGTGGCGCCCGTGCCGCCCATAGTCACGACGAAGTACTGCAGGTCAAGGCTCAGGGCGTGATTTGCATGCATGCCGGCCTGGAAGGCGGCAAGGTTCTCAGTCATGCCTGCGAGAAGCGCGACCTCAACCGCGGGCTCCACGATGGAGGGGCCGTGCACGCCAACGAACCAGAAGAGCGACATGGCGCCATAGATGATCGCGATGCCGAGATAGCTGTCAGCGGCCGAGAAGATGGGCTGGAACAGGTGGATGATGCCCTCAGCCACACAGGCGCCCGTGAGCGAGCGAACAACGATGTCGACCACCCAGAACAGCAGGACCGAGATGGAGAACGGGATGATGTCCTTGAAGGTCTGTGAGATGTTGGGCGGCACCTGCTCGGGCATGTGGATGGTGATGTTGCGCGAAACGCAGAACTTGTAGATGCCACCGACCACAAAGGCGGCGATGAAGGCGGTGAGCAGGCCCTTGCTGCCGAGGCAGTCTGCCGCAAAGCCACCGTCAATAGGATCTGACGCAAGGATGAACAGGCCGACCGTGGCGCACACCATGGTGGACAGGAAGTTGATCTGGTTGTTGCGCGGCATGTCGCGGTTGAGGCTGTCGGTGAAGTGCTTCGCCGTGCTGGCCGCAACTACCACCGAGAGGATTCCCATGGAGTAGTTGTAGGGCTTCGTGATGATGGCCTCGATGTTTGCCGGCCACGTGAAGCCCCAGATGTTGGGCACGTATGCTACCAGCAGGAATATGGACGAGAAAATGACGATGGGCATGCACGAGATAAAGCCGTCCTTGACGGCCTTGAGGTACTTGTTGCGAGCAACCCTGTCAAAAAACGGTTTGCCCTTCTGAATGGTTGCGATGAGCTTTTCCATGGCGCCTCTCCTAGTGGTCGCTCGTGTGGGTTATCGATAGATGTCGATGAGGGACTCGATGACGTCACGCAAAAGCAGCGAGGTCATAAGGTGGTCTTGGGCATGCACGAGCAGGACCGTTGGCGTCGTCAACTCGCCGCGCGCCTCGGCGGTAAGCAGTGCCGTCTGAGAGTTGTGCGCCTCGTTAAGGAGGTCCTGTGCGTGGTCCACGAGCTTCCGTGCCTTGTCGAAGTTGCCGACCTTCGCTTCCTTCACGGCGTTGAGCAGCTTCGTGCGCGCATCGCCTGATAGGGCGACGATTTCAATCATGGTGATCTCGAGTTCATCGGCTGTCATGATGGCTAATCCCTTCTGTGAGAACTCCCCGCTAAAACACCTCGTCTGAGGAATGTTTACGTTAACATTCCGTTGATGTTTACGTTAACATCCCGTTGATGTTTACGTTAACATCAGGTGTCATATCCACCGTATTAACACCGCGAGCGCTCGTTTTGGGCGGGCGAGTGGCAGGGGCCCCATGCGCCCGTCCTAAAGCTGCGGTACCATTTGTGCTGTAGAGAAGGGAATCACCTATGGCACATGGCTCTGGGTCAGGCGTGTCGCTTTCCGACGTCGCAAAGCTTGCTGGCGTTTCGGCTCAAACGGTATCGAGGGTTGCAAACTGTTCGGACGCTGTGCGTCCTGAGACTAGGAAACGCGTGTTGGCAGCGATGGACGAGCTTGGTTACCGTCCTAGTTTTGCCGCGCGAAGTCTCCGTGCTGGCTGCTACTACAGTGTGGGATTGGCCATGTCAGGAGACATCGCTGCTACCGGCAGGCGCCTTCAGCGCGAAGGGGTGGCGGTGGCTGCGGCAAAACGTCGCTATGCCATGACGCTGATTCTGCTCGAGGACGAAGAGGCGACGCTTGAGGAAGCTTCGTCTCGTATGAGCTGCCTACCCGTTGACGGACAGATCCTCTACCTTGGTTCGAGTACAGAGGACTTTGCTACCTTTGAGCCACCCTCGACGCTTCCGACCGTCATCATCAGCACCCGTCACCACCCTCGCTGCGCTACCGTCAGCAACGACCAGATGGGCTGCTCAGTCTCTATCGTGGACTACTTCATCAAGAAGGGCCATCGCGAGATTCGCTTCGTCGGAGGACGACGGGACTCGTATTCCAATATCAGCCGGCAGAAGGGCTGGGAGCAGGCGCTGCGAACGCGTGGACTGCGTGTGGTTGAGCCCATGCATGGCGACTGGACGGCGGATAGTGGTTACGAATTGGGCATGCGCCTCGTACAGGATCGGGCCTGCACGGCGGTTTACGCTTCCAACGACGCCATTGCCGTCGGGGTCATCTATGCCTTGCGCGATGCCGGTCTTCGCGTGCCTGAAGACGTGAGCGTCATAGGGGCAGACGACTCTCTCGAGGGCGTGATTCCGCACCTGGATTTGACCTCGTATCGCTTTAATGACAGGCAGGTGGGCAGCATTGCCTTCGATCTGGCCACCAATCCGCCGGAGGGCAAGGAACCACCGCATATCCTTGTGCCCGGAATGATTGTTGAGCGCAAAACCGTGGCACAAGCGCCGCAGAGATAAGAATGCATCGCGAGCTTTCGCCTTGTTCGATGCAAACGTTTCCAGTTGCAAAACTCGTAGTATGTCTTAAAACAAGTGAAGTAGAGTACTACCCAATCGCATAGCTCCACCAAACCAATGACGCGGAAGAGTAGACGTTCGTACGCGCGTACAGAGAGCCTGGGACGGTGAGATCCAGGACGAGATGCGAGTTCGTCGAATGGGCCGCGGAGGGCGCACCGAACGGGGGACCCAGTAGGCTGCGACGTCAGGCACACGTCACGTGCCAGGGGTGTGTTGGCATCCTGGAAGACCATAGGTCGCCGTCTTGTCAAAGCATTCCGCGAAAGGGCGCAGGTATCTGCGAACCAAGGTGGCACCGCGAGCTCCCTTCGAGCCCGTCCTTGGACACATCAGTCTAGGGGCGGGTTTTTCTTGCCCCGCAAGGATGCCTTCGGGCATCAGGAAGAGAGGGTCGACATGATCAAAGAAGCCATCGAGAAGATCGTCATGAAGGGCGACCTGACGTTTGACGAGGCCTATACGGTAATGGGCGAGATTATGCGCGGAGAGACCAGCGCGACGCAGAACGCCGCGTTTCTGGCTGCGCTGTCCACCAAGAGCACCAAGGCGGAGACCATCGACGAGATTTCCGGCTGCGCAACCGCCATGCGCGAGCTTGCGACCCCTGTTGAGCATCCGGGTATGGAGGTGCTCGAGATTGTCGGCACGGGCGGAGATCGCGCAAACACCTTTAATATCTCGACGACGACGGCGCTGATTGTCGCGGCCGCGGGCGTGAAGGTTGCTAAGCATGGTAACCGAGCCGCAAGCTCGCGCTGCGGCACCGCGGACTGCCTCGAGGCGCTGGGCGTGAACATCAACCAGGATCCCGATCTCTGCCGGAAGCTACTGTCTGAGGTGGGCATGTGCTTCCTCTTTGCCCAGAAGTATCATCCTGCGATGCGCTACGTCGGTCCGATTCGTCGTGAGCTGGGCTTCCGTACGGTGTTCAACATCCTAGGTCCGCTGACGAACCCCGCGCGACCCGAGTACTTCTTGCTGGGCGTCTACGACGAGTACCTCGTCGAGCCCGTGGCGAAGGTGCTCACCTCTCTCGGCGTGCGTCGCGGCTTTGTGGTGTATGGCCAGGACAAGATGGACGAGCTGTCGCTGTCTTCTGCGAGCACCGTGTGCGAGATCAAAGAAGGCTATTACCGCTCCTTCGTGCTGACGCCTGAAGAGGTGGGCCTGACGCGGTGCGAGAAAGCCGACCTGCTTGGCGGCACGCCCGAAGAGAATGCCGCGACGGTGCGTGCGATTCTCGCTGGTGAGGAGCGTGGTCCCAAACGCGATGCCGCCGTGTACAACGCGGGTGCGGCGCTGTATGTGACGGGCCGCGCTGCGTCGGTGAAGGAAGGCGTGCAGATGGCTCAGGATCTGCTGGATAGTGGCGCGGTCAAGCTCGTGCTCGAGCAGTTCATCGCTGGATCCAACAAGTAAGTGGGTACGCGGTGCGTCCTGGGGGTAGCCCC
>DJXA01000186.1:15236-26782 GCA_002449555.1 Atopobiaceae bacterium UBA7016
GGGGCTACCCCCAGGACGCACCGCGGTGAAGAAGGGCGACCCTATGCCGGATATGACCAACATTCTGCAGACCATAGCAGCGCGCACCTGCGAGCGCGTGGCGGAGTGCAAGGAAGTGCGTCCGCTTGCGGTCGTGGCTGATGCTGCCCGTAGGTGCGCTGCTGACGAGCTGTCTACCAGCGGTTCATTTGCATTTCCGTTTGAGGAGGCGCTGCGGGGTCCTGGGATGTCGTTCATCTGCGAGGCGAAGAAGGCAAGCCCCAGCAAGGGCGTCATCGCGGAGGATTTTCCCTACCTAGAGATTGCGCGCCAGTACGAGGCCGCGGGCGCCGCAGCCATCAGCTGCCTGACGGAGCCGTACTGGTTCTTGGGTTCGGACGAATACCTGAGGGAGATTGCCCAGGAGGTATCCATCCCTGTCTTGCGCAAGGACTTCGTGGTGGACGAGTACATGGTCTACGAGGCGAAGACGCTCGGGGCGGCTGCCGTGTTGCTCATCGTTGCGATCCTTGATGACGAGCAGCTCCGTTCTTACGTGAGCCTTGCCCATGAGTTGGGGATGTCCGCGCTGGTAGAGGCGTATTCAGAGGATGAGATTCCCCGTGCGCTCGCAGCAGGAGCACGGGTGGTTGGCGTCAACAACCGCGACCTCCGGTCGTTCTCGGTGGACTTCGGTAACAGCATCAGGCTTCGGCAGCTGGTTGGGCCCGAGCGCATCTATGTGTCCGAAAGCGGTGTGTCCTGTCGCGAGGACGTGGCACGCCTTGAGGATGCGGGCGTCGACGCCGTGCTGATAGGGGAGACCCTCATGCGTGCGGCAGACAAGGCCGCCATGCTTGCGGAGCTGAGGGGAGACGCGCGATGAGCGGAGTGGACCGCATGTTCCTGGAGGCACGGCGCGAGGCTGCGCGCGCATGGCTGCTGCAAGAGGGTGGGCCCTGCCGCGTGAAGCTCTGCGGCATGTTCCGGGACCAAGACATAGAGGCAGTCAATGCCTGTCTTCCCGACATGGTGGGCTTCATCACGAGCTTCCCGAAGAGCCATCGCAACGTGGAGCCACCCGAGCTCAAACGGCTTGCCGCGCAGGTTGACGAGCGCATCTACCGGGTCGGCGTTTCGGTCAACCTGCCCTTCGGCCGCGTCGCCCACAACGCAAACAACCACGTGGACATCGTCCAGCTGCACGGGGATGAGGATGACCTCTACATCCAGGGCGTGCGCATGCGGACATGTGCGGGCATCATCCAGGCATTCCGGATTCGGTCGAAGACGGACGTCGAGCGGGCGCTCGCTTCGACTGCCGATATGGTTCTGCTCGATGCGGGAACGGGGAGCGGAACCCAGTTTGACTGGTCGCTCATCGACGGTTTTGGCGCACGAAGGCCGTTCATGCTTGCCGGTGGTCTGGCCTCAGACAACGTTTCCGAGGCAATCGGCGCGCTGCACCCTTGGGGTGTGGACCTGAGCAGCGGCATCGAGACCGACCGAGTGAAGGATTCTACAAAGATGGCGGCGACCGTTGCCGCAGTGAGGAGCGCATCATGAGCAATTCGCCGACATCGCGCGGGCGGTTTGGCATTCACGGCGGCCAGTACATCCCTGAGACGCTGATGAATGCGGTCATCGAGCTCGAGGAAGCCTACGACCGCTACAAGGATGATCCGGACTTCAACGCAGAGCTCACCAGCCTGTTCAACAGCTACGCTGGTCGGCCGAGCCTGTTGTACTATGCCGCCAACATGACAGCCGACCTCGGCGGCGCGAAGGTGTACCTCAAGCGAGAGGACCTCAACCATACGGGCGCGCACAAGATCAATAACGTGCTGGGGCAGGCGCTCTTGGCTAAGCGCATGGGTAAGACGCGCCTCATTGCTGAGACCGGCGCCGGTCAGCACGGTGTTGCCACCGCGACAGCGGCGGCGCTCTTCGGCATGGAGTGCGTGGTGTACATGGGTGTCGAGGACATGGAGCGTCAGGCCCTGAACGTCTACCGCATGCGGCTTCTGGGTGCCGAGGTGCGCGGTGTTGCTGCGGGCACGGGAACCTTGAAGGATGCGGTGAGCGAGACCTTCCGCGAGTGGACCAACCGCATCGACGACACCCACTACTGCCTGGGCTCGGTGATGGGGCCGCATCCATTCCCGACCATCGTACGTGACTTCCAGGCCGTCATCAGCCGTGAGGCGCGCGCTCAGATTCTTGAGGCTGAAGGAAAGCTCCCAGATGCCGTGCTCGCTTGTGTGGGCGGCGGCTCCAACGCCATCGGCAGCTTCTACCACTTCATCGGCGACGAGGACGTGCGGCTCATCGGTTGCGAGGCGGCCGGTCGCGGCATTGACACGTGGGAGACCGCGGCCACGATGAACGTGGGCAAGCTGGGCATCTTCCACGGCATGAAGAGTTACTTCTGCCAGGACGAGTACGGCCAGATTGCGCCGGTGTACTCCATCAGCGCGGGCCTGGACTATCCAGGCGTCGGGCCGGAGCACGCGATGCTCCATGACAGCGGACGTGCCGAATACGTACCGGTGACCGACGAGGAGGCAGTGCAGGCCTTTGAGTACCTGAGCCGCACAGAGGGCGTGATTCCTGCCATCGAGAGCGCCCACGCTGTGGCGCATGCCCTGAAGCTGGCGCCCACTATGTCCTCTGACCAGGTCATCATTGTCACGCTGAGCGGTCGCGGCGACAAAGACGTGGCGGCTATCGCACGCTACCGCGGGGAGAACCTGCACGAGTAAGCTGCAAGGCCAAAGGAGGAGCCTTTCATGAAGACCATCGCAGACGCCTTTGCCGCAAGCCCGAATGGCAAGGCCTTCATCCCGTTCATTACCGCCGGTGACCCAACGCTTGCGGTGACCGAGCAGCTGGTGGTGGCTATGGCTGATGCCGGCGCCAACCTCATTGAGCTGGGAGTTCCGTTCTCGGATCCCACGGCAGAGGGACCGGTCATCCAAGACGCCAACATCCGCGCCCTCAAGAACCACGTCACCACCGACGACGTGTTCGACATGGTCGGCCGCCTTCGCGCGAACGGCTGCGACGTGCCGCTCGTCATCATGACGTACGCCAACGTGGTGTTCAGCTACGGTATCGAGCGCTTTGCCGCGCGGGAGCGCGAGGTGGGCCTGGCGGGCGTGATTCTCCCCGACGTGCCCCATGAGGAGAAGGCCGAGTTTGCCGAGGTCTTCTCTGCACACGGCCTGGACGTGGTGAGCCTCATTGCGCCCACTTCCCACGAGCGCATTCGCCAGATTGCGAGCGACGCGACCGGCTTTGTGTACATCGTGAGCTCGCTGGGCGTGACGGGCGTGCGGAGCGAGATCACGAGCGATATCGGCGGCATGGTGGAGCTGATTCGGGCGGCCAACCCGGCGATCCCCTGCGCCGTGGGCTTTGGTATCTCCACGCCCGAGCAAGCCGCGAGTATGGCTGCAAAGAGCGATGGCGCCATCGTGGGTTCCGCCATCGTCCGCATGATTGGCGAGTTGGGCGAGGGCTGTGTGGAGCCTGTGAAGGCCTACGTGCGCGAGATGGCCGAGGCGGTGCACGCGCTCTAGGTCAGCTTTTCTCTCCAGCGGAAATAGTCTATCGGGGAGAGCTTCGTTCGGCTCACCCAACTACGCGAGGCATGCTGATGCTGTACTGGTATTTGTCGCCAGGTACGACCTGCTTTGATACGTGCAACGGGGCACCAGACTGGTCGTAGACGTGGTCCTCTATGAGCATGAGCGCGGAATCGCGCGGCACACCGAGCTGGAAAGCTTCCCGGCTTGTGGCGTGGCAGATGCCGATTGACTTTGTCCCATTGTTTGGCTCGACGCCATAGCGCGCCTTGAGCGCCTGATAGAGCGAGCCATTGAGCTCGTCTCTCGTCAGGTCGGCGTAGACCATGGGAAGCCATATGGTTTCGAGCATGACGGGCTCACCATCGACGTAGCGCAGACGCGTTACCTCAAAGACTTCGTCTTCAGCCGAGATGTCGAAGAATTTTGCCAGGCCAGGCGTGGGGGAGACCGAGCGTACATCGACGGTGCGAGTTGAGGGCGTCGAGCCAAGGGATCGAACGTTTTCGGTAAAGCTGAGGAATGTCGGACCCACTACGTCGTCAGGTTCTTGGTGCTGAATGTGCTCGGACACAAACGTCCCTTTGCCTTGGGAGCGTGTCACGTAGCCCTCATCGACAAGGAGCTGCAGCGCCTTGCGCACCGTACTGCGCGAATAGCCGGTGGCGTCACACAGCGTGGGCTCGCTCGGCATACGGTCACCTGGGCTATAGGCACCAGACCTGATGTCTCCGCGCAACTTGTCAGCTAGTTCCATGTAAAGGGGGTTTGTGCTAAGGGCTTCTGCTGTCATGAGGTTGTACGCATCCAATCATTTCAACGGGGGAACTACATACAAGTATACCTAAAGCGAAATACCATCGAACCACAGGTCTAAAGAGCTATTTCTAATCCACAAGTGGTATAGCTTCATGTCGTCTCCACAACATGAAAGATATACTTGTTACCTACTTATTTGTATGTTTAGATACAGGTAGATTACAAGTCAGGCGGAGCAAGAGAAGGGAAGACCATGAAGCTCACAGAGGAAGTCGCCAAACTTGTCTCAGAGATCCTTGCGAAGAAGGAGGGCGTTGGGGGGATCGCAAACGTCGTGTGGGTGGCTGCTGGCGGTTCTAACGGTGGCAACTATCCGGCGCAGTACTTCATGGAGCATGAGTCAACGCAGGTAGTGAGCCATGCCTATACGTCTAACGAGTTCGTGCGGGCAACTCCGCGCTTTGTCGGCGAGAATACCTTGGCCGTGGTGGTGTCCATGCGTGGTACCGCCGAGACCGTCGAGGCGGCTCGCGTGGCGAAGTCCCTTGGTGCCGCGACGGTGGCCGTATATGTTGACGAGTCCGGTCTGACCGATGTCTGTGACTACGCCATCAAGTACGACAGCCTGGCGGTCGATGCCTCTGACATGGGGCGAACCAACTCAGCGGTAGTGCTTGCTCTTGCCATGGAGCTCGTGCATCAGACGGAGGGATACGCCCAGCATGACAAGGCCATGGCTGCGTTTGACCTGGTGGAGCCCATCTACCGAAAGGCCTTTGATTACTGCCAGCCGCTAGCCTCTGCCTGGGCGGCGCAGAATGCCGATCGCCCGACCGTGAACGTCATGGGCTCCGGCCCTGCCTTCGGAGCCGCCTACGTCTTTTCTATCTGCAATATTCAAGAGATGCTGCAGATAGACTCGGTGACTACCAACTGCTGCGAGTTCTTCCATGGTCCGTTTGAGATTCTCGACAAGCGCACGAGCGTCTTCCTGCTTATGGGCGTTGGTCGCAGCCGCGCCAACGATGAGCGCGCCATCGAGTTCCTTCAGCGATATGGTGGCGAGCGCGTGTACGTGCTCGACGGCAAAGAACTGGGTCTGAATGACATCGACGATGCCGTCTCCGAGTACTTTAACCACCTCATCTTCAGCCCCATCCTTAACAACGTGTACATGCGTGCCCTGTCGGCGGTCACGCATAAGGACTACAAGACGCGCCGTTACATGTGGAAGGTGCGGTACTAGGCGCATGGCGCGAGAGTCGGGAGTGGCAATGGGGCAGCGTGCGCAGGGGGTGCTGCTGCTTCTGGTTGCCGGCATTCTGTGGGGGTTCAACGGCTTGTACGTACAAGTGCTCGCACGTGCAGGCATGAGCCCAACCACCATCGTGTTCGTGCGCTACCTCTGCGCCCTGTTTCTGCTCGTCCCGATCGTCTCCGTTGTTTCCAAGCGGAGCCACCGCGATGTGCTCGCCATCGCTCCCCAGTTCGTTGCCTGCTGTGTGGGCATGGGTTTGGTATCCAACGCATTGGGGAGCGTGCTCTCGGCCTATGCGATTTCGCAGGTGGGCGTGTCGGTCAACACGGTGCTCCTGTACACGGCTCCCGTCTTTGGCTGCGTCATGTCCTGGCGCTTGTTCGGGGAAAGCATGGGTCCCGCGAAGCTTGCTGCCATGATCAGCAACTTCATCGGAGTCGTGTTGGTGGTGGCTGCGGGTGGAGACCTTGGTGGAGGGGGATCGGTGGGCTTGGGCATAGCTGCCGGGTTGGCAAACGGGTTCGCCTATTCGCTCATGGCCATCCTCAACCGTCCCATTGCAGGGAAAAGCCACCCACTTACCGTGGTGTTTTATGGGTCATTGACGGCTTGTGCGGTATTGGCGCTTCCGGCGCTCGGATCGATGGAATTGACGCTGTTGGCACAGCCGACCGTTGCTGCCGCGACGCTCCTGTACGGCGTTCTTTCGACCGTGGTGGCGTACTTCGTGTACCAGCGGGGCATGGCCAAGGGGGTCGAAACCTCCCAGGTGGCCGTCATTACCTCGGTCGAGGTGGCTGTGTCCTCATGTGTGGGGACGATTGTGCTGGGGGAGCCGTTTTCGCTGGTGACACTCGTTGGCATTGGGTGCGTTCTTGCGTCCATCGTGCTCATGAACCTTAATGCACGTGCCGGTGAGATATATGGCGTGCATATGCTCCTCACCGCGGAACAACTGCGAACTGCGTACGGCGTCGAGACTGATCTGGACGCAGCAGTGAATAGCGTGCGCGAGCGCAGGGAGCGCATGGCAAGGCGCCAATAGCCCGCGAACGGTATGTTATGAAGGATAAGTGGTTGTCTGTAACTTGTTACTGATTGTCACGAACTTGTATGGTATAAATGAATCACGGAAGGTACAAGTAAGGAAGGGAGCAAACAAGTGAGGCACGTGATCCTAGCATCACACGGGAATCTGGCACAGGGGATGGCCGACACCATCGGCATGATCGTCGGCGAGGTAACAAACCTTACCACCTACGTGCTCGAGCGCGACGACATGGACCCCATCTCTAACCAGGTGCGTCGTGAGCTCGACAGGTATGATGCCTCCGACGAGGTCTTTATCTGCACCGATATGGTCGGCAGCAGCGTCAACAACGACATGGTTGGTCTGCTGGGTTCCTATCCCAACGTCACGCTTATCAGCGGAATGAACCTGCCGCTGGTGATTACGCTCGTCATGGATGAAGGTCCCGCGACCGAGGAGGAGGTCGACGAGGTCATTTTCATGGCGGCCGAGTCCATCAAGAACTGCAGCAAGGCCCTGCGCATGCAGGCTGAGGAAGAGGAGGACGACCTATGATCAAACTTGTACGTCTGGACTACCGCCTGCTCCATGGACAGGTCTGCTTCACGTGGGTCCAGCATGTCAGCGCCAGCCGCGTCATCATCGTGGACGACGCCAGCGCCAACGACGATCTCAAGAAGAGCGCGCTTAAGTTGGCCAAGCCCCAGGGCGTTCGCCTGAATGTGTTCACTCTTGAGCAGATACTCGCCAAGATGGCCAAGGTCAAGCAGCTGAACGAGAACATCATCGTCATCTTTGGTGATGTGCACGACCTGGCAACCTTCTGCCAAGCTCATCCCGAGGTGGGAGAGGTCAACTATGGTGCGACCGCCAATCGCCCCGGCGCAACGCAGCTCGACCAGTCCGTCTTCCTGCTTCCCTCCGAGATCGAGGACACCCGCACCATTCTGGCAACTGGCGTCAAGATCTACAGCCAGCAGACGCCGTCGCACACCCGCACTGACGTAACCAGCATCTGAGTAACCACCGGCATAGCGACGTGCGCGTCGCGCCAACCTCGAAACCATTGCCCGGCAAGGAACCACCGGGCATGGCATAGAACAGCTTTGTCAAATTTCGTATGCAAGAGACAAAATGAAAGGAGCGTTGACGACATGAATTCCATCGGCATGGCAGTACTCATTGGCCTGGTCGCCGTCTTCGCAATGCTTGACTCGCGCCTGCTGGGGCGCCTGAACTTCGAACAGCCGCTCATCACTTCAACCATCATCGGCATTGTGTTGGGCAACCCCGCTGCTGGTCTTGCCTCCGGCGCCACCATCGAGCTCATGAGCATGGGCCTTGTGCAGGTCGGTGCGGCAACCCCGCCCGACATGGTCATGGGTGGCATCATCGCCACGAGCTTCGCCATCCTTACGGGGTCCGATCCTGAGACTGCCGTGGCCATCGCCATCCCCATCGCAGTGCTCGGCCAGCTTCTTGGCGTCACGTTCCGAACCATCATCGCCGCCCTCGGCCACCGCGCTGATGTCGCAATCGAAAAGGGCAACTTCCGCGAGGCAACCAACTACCACATCCTGTGGGGCACCATCCTGTACTCGACGATGTACTTCGTTCCCGTATTCCTCGCCATCTATCTGGGCACTGATTTCGTCCAGGCTGTGGTTGACGCCATCCCCGCTTGGATCACTGCCGGCCTCAACTTTGCCGCAAAGCTTCTGACCGCTTACGGACTTGCACTGCTTCTGTCGATGATGGCAAGCAAGGGCATGATGGTCTTCTTCCTGCTCGGCTTCTTTGCCTGCGCCTACCTCGGCCTTGACGTGACGGGCATCTCCATCTTTGGCGTGCTGCTTGCACTCATCCTGCTGAGCATCAAGGGGTCTGGCAGCGCTGCAGCCGCCGGCGTCGACGACGACTATGACCCGCTTGAGGACGAAGACTTTTAAGGAGGACTAGACCGATGACTGATAACACCACCGCCATCCAGGTGTCACCCAACAAGCGTTACTCCCAGTACTTCTGGCGCAGCTGGGCCATCCAGGACTCTTGGAACTACGAGCGCCAGATGAACATGGGCTTCCTGTACGGCATCGCCCCGACCATCGACCGCCTCTATCCTGACGAGAACGATCCCGAGCAGGTCGCAAAGCGCAAGGAGGCTTACGAGCGTCACATGGCCTTCTACAACTGCACTCCGCAGACGAGCGCCTTCGTGTTAGGCCTGGCCTCTTCGATGGAGGAGGAGTACGCCCGTGACCCCGAGAACTTCGACCCCGAGACCATCAACGCCGTGAAGACCTCCCTCATGGGCCCGCTTTCCGGCATCGGTGACTCGTTCTTCCAGGGCACCATCCGTACCATCGCCTTCGGCCTGGGCACCGCCCTTGCCATGCAGGGCTCCATCCTTGGCCCGGTGCTGGCCATGGTCATCTCCGCGGCCTTCTCGGTGCCTATCACTTGGTATGCCGGCAAGTTTGGCTACGAGATGGGCAATAGCTTCCTGGAGCGCCTGCAGTCTGGCGCCATGGAGAAGATCATGTACGCCTGCGGCATTGTCGGCCTGATGGCCATCGGCGGTATGGTCGCCACCCTCATTGGCATCACCACCCCGCTCACCTTCTCCGAGGGCACCGTCGTTCTTCAGGACATCCTGAACGGCATCGTGCCGATGGTCCTCGACCTTGGCGCCGTCATGGGCATGTACTACCTCATCAAGCGCAACGTCAAGACCACCTGGATGCTTGCGATCTGCATCCTTGGCGGCATCGCCCTCAGTGCCTTTGGCCTGCTTGCCTAGTCGGTTGACGGTTCACGGGGCTCTCGCTCTCCCCTTACTACGGGAGCCCCACCAGAAAAGACAAGGCCATCAAGAGATGGTGGCCACACAAGAAAGGATTTGAACGAAATGCATAACACCATAGACCTTGCCAACGTGAAGAACATCGTCTCCCAGATCGTTGCTGCCCACGACATCAAGACCGTCGCCTTCGTGGGATGCGGTGCCTCCAGCTCCGAGCTGTACCCCGGCTACTACTTCCTGAAGGACGCCGCCCAGGAGCTTCGTCCGTTCCACTACACCGCGGCTGAGTTCAACGACGACACCCCTGCTTGGGTGAACGAGAACGCCGTCATCATCACCTGCTCCCTGGGCGGTGGCACCCCTGAGACCGTCAAGTCCAACCATGTTGCCAAGGAGCTTGGCGCAACCGTCATCGCCGTGACGCACGCTGCGGGCTCTGCCCTCACCAAGGAGGCCGACTACGTCATCGTCCACGACTTCGAGCGCAACTATGCCGCCAAGGTCGAGAAGATGGGCTACGTCATCGCCCTGGCCGTCGAGCTGCTCAACCAGACCGAGGGCTACGACAACTACGACGCCATGATCGAGGGCTTCGACAAGATCTTCGACCTCTGCGAGGAGGCTGCCAATCACGCCAAGGGCTTTGCCGCCGAGTTCGGCCGCGCCTACAAGGACGACGAGGTCATCTACTACATGAGCTCTGGCGCCTCTCTGAACGTTGCGTACTCCAGCTCCATCTGCCTCATGATGGAGATGCAGTGGGTCAACTCCGGCAGCTTCCACTCCGGCGAGTTCTTCCACGGCCCGTTCGAGATCGTCGACAAGGACGTCCCCTTCGTCCTGCTCATGAACGATGGCAAGACCCGCAACATCGACGCGCGCGCCCTCACCTTCCTCAACCGCTTTGACGCGAAGGTGACCGTGGTCGACGCCAAGGATTACGCGCTGTCTGGCGTGGTTCCTGGCTGCGTGGCTACCTACTTCAACCCCATGGTGCACACGGCCGTGTTCCGCACCTACGCCGAGGCTCTGGCCGAGGAGCGCCAGCACCCGCTGACCGTCCGCCGCTACATGTGGAAGCTTGAGTACTAAACGATTTACGACGAGCGGTTAAAAGGGCGGGTTGCCTTGGGCGACCCGCCCTCTTTTCTTGGAGGGGCAATGCTGAGGGCAGTAATCTTTGACATGGACGGTGTGCTGGTTGATACGGAGGGTTTCTACAACCGTAGGCGTGCGGCTTATTTGGCCGATGCGTATCCTAGTTTTGATGGCCCGTGGGACTTTGCGGGCTCGAACGACCGGGCCATTTGGGAGGCCATCGTGCCGGATGACGTCGAGCTGCGAGAGCGCTTGCATGCAGGCTATGACGCCTATCGAGCTGTGCATCGCGAGAACTATGCCGAGCTCGTAAACCCGTATGCGTTTGAGGTGCTGACCAAACTGCACGAAGTGGGGCTTCGCGTTGGCATAGCCTCGTCATCCGAAGTGTCCATGATCTGCCGTATGCTGGCAGAGACCGGGATGGGTGGTTTGGTGGACGCCTACGTGAGCGGTCATGACGTGGCTCGCCATAAGCCCGCGCCAGACGTATATCTTGCCTGTATGGAGAAGCTCGGGGTGGCTCCGGGGGAGTGTGTTGTGGTGGAGGATTCTCCTACGGGAATATCCTCTGGGGTTGCCAGTGTGGCGCATGTGGTGGCGCTCGAGCAGTTCGTGGCACCAGGCACCGACCAGTCCGAGGCACACGAGGTCATTGAGGTACTTGCCGACTTGCTCGAGCTGCCCACCTTCCGGGGACGTGTCGATCGGTCACTGAGGGCTACGCGAGTCCGATAAGCCTGCTGATGAACCACAACGCAACGGCGATGAGCCACGTTGCGGTCAGCATGACGGCGACGACGATGCCGATCTTGTCCTTGCCCCAGCGAAGAAACCCGTAGAAGTCATAGACCACGCCGTCGCGTTCCACCCCGTAGCGCAGGATGCGGCCTAGGTAGAACACGCCGTAGGCCGCCGTGAACGCGACGGGGGCGAGCGTGGCGGCAAAGGGAAGCGTTCCCGCTGGCACAAAGAGGCACACGTCTGCCGCGGCGGCAAGGGGAAGTGCCAGGTGCAGCCAGAAGTTCCCCG
>DJXA01000175.1 GCA_002449555.1 Atopobiaceae bacterium UBA7016
CTCAACTCAAATTGTCGCTAAACAGAAAGTCGGCAAGCATCTGCCGATAGATGGGCCGGGCACCGTTGTAGGCCTTGGCTGCCAGCTCGAAACCGTAGCGCTTGCGGATTGATCGGCGCAGCAAGGGGGCGATGACATTGAAGTACCGCGAAACGTAGGCAAGCACGATAGTCTCCTTCCACAGTGTTGTTAACCAATTCTAACTCTATTGCGGAATGATGAGAGCCTTTGTCCGAGCCGAAGCTTCCCTCAAGCTTGACGTGCACCACGGCGATTCTCGTCAACCATCGTCGAGACCGCACCGGTAGCGCAGCGCGCTGCGCAAGTTGCGCTAGAGATACATCGCCATGTAGTGGGGCACCGTGACCACGCCGTCCTCGCTCACGCCGACGTTGGCATCCGCCACCTTGTACGCAAGCTCGACGTCCTCGCTGCTCCGCATGACGGCTCTGAGCGAGTTCGCCCCCGCACGACCCGCCTTCACCTCCACGGGAACTACGTGGCCGCCGTCCTGAATGACG
The DNA here is from genome assembly GCA_002449555.1 of Atopobiaceae bacterium UBA7016. GTDB lineage: Bacteria > Actinomycetota > Coriobacteriia > Coriobacteriales > Atopobiaceae > UBA1367. Next base: position 522 of record DJXA01000175.1, read on the forward strand.
AAGTCAATCTCGCGTTTGGTGGTTTCGTTGCGGTAGAAGTGGAGCCCATGCCCCGCCTTCAGCAGAGCATCGGCCACGAAGCTCTCACAAAGCCCGCCTTTGGTATTGCCAGTCAGGGTCCCCTCAACGATAGCCTGCTTGAGTCCGAAATCACGCATGGCAAGCAGCAGCGACACGTCGGTACAGTAAAGCCTAAAGTTGCCCTCAATCTCATAGTCGGTTAGGTCATATGACAAGGAGGTGACGTTGATGCTCGTTGCCGCCATGTCCGCGCGCGTCAGCCAATCGACACTCGAGTAGAACTTAGCCGCCTTGCCGCCCCTCTCCACAACCTTGTATTGGAACTTGTGATTCTCCTTGCCCAGGAGCTGCCCCGCGATGGAGAGAAAACACTTTTCTGCCTTGATCTTCTCAGACGCCGAGGCGTAGTGGGCGATGTCATACAGGTAATCCTGCAAGAGGGCACGCTGCACCCGGTCCGCCACTCGAAAGTCCTTAGTCTCTTCGTACTTCTGGACCACCTCAGGCATGCCGCCGAGTGCGCAGAAGAGTCGGTAGTGCCCCATGAGCTGGTCATGTATCGCGGAGGGCACCGCCTCTCGCGCGTCGAACATCTGGTGGATGGACAACGTAAGGTCTGCCCCAAACCCCTGCGCCCAGAGGAACTCCTCGAAGTCGAGGCCGCGCAGCGTGAGGTAGTCGACATACCCGACGGGATACGAGCTCGGGCGGTTGTAGTCGATACCGAGCAGAGAGCCCGACGCGATGACATCATAGCGACCATCGGCAGTCCAGAACTTAAGCGAGGTGATGGCTTCCGGACACTCCTGTATCTCGTCAAAAAACAGGAGCGTCCTACCCGGTGCGACATCACAGTCGGGAAAACGGAACCTGAGCGCCTGCACCATCCTATCGACGGTGAGGTCACCTTGGAAGACAGCGGCGGCACTAGGGGTCTCCTTGAAGTTGATCGTGACCAGTTCGGGGTAGGACTCACCGCCAAAGTGCTCGATTGCATACGTCTTGCCCACCTGGCGCGCGCCACTCACGACAAGGGCCTTCCTGTCATCGCGAGCCTTCCATGCGCGCAGCTGCTCCTGAATCTTTCGCTCTAGCATGACTTCCTTTCGAAAATCTCCGACTGAAGAGATTTTATCATTCGAATTTCTCCATAGAGAGCGAAATCACGTGATATCGAGAGATCGCTGATGCCACTTCCCAAACACCTCGTCGAGCATGGCCTCGATGAGCGCGTCAACCGTCCTCTCGAGGGCGTCGGGATGCAGGTTTTCCCGGCCGAGCAGCGCGAGGGCGAGCGTCTTCTGGAGGTTGGCGAACACGCGCCAGTCGCAGTCGGGGCGCACGTCTTCCAGCAACTCCGCGATGGCCCCCATGACCTGCATGTCCTTGGCAGGGTCGAAGCTCGCCTCGGGCTCGAGGTGCGCCATGAGCCACTCGTAGTCCTCAAGCGTCACGATGCGGTAGACGTTGCGCTCCGAGCGCCACATGGCCTGCAGCCACTCACGCATCTCGTCTCTCCCCAAGGCGCCGCGCTCGTCGTGCAGCCGCATCAGGAGGTCCATGAGGTCCTGGCGACCCTCGGTCATCATGGCATAGATGAATTGCTCCTTGGAGGGGAAGAAGCTGTAGAACGTCCCCTTGGCTATGCCCACGGCACGGGTCACATCCTCCACGCGGAGGCGTCGAATGCCCCTTTCGCGCACGAGCCGACACCCTTCGGCGATCATGCGCTCGTAAAGCTCCCCCTTGTCGCGCTCGCTGAAGATTGCCGGCATGAAGCCCCTCTCGCCGAATGGAATCACATGGCCATGATAGCCGACACAGCGCAAAGGCGGCCCCAACGACCTAACGGTCGCAAGGCCGCCCTCGCGCTGCCTGCCATCCGCTCTCAGACGATCTGCCAGACCGAAGCTCGCTCCTGCTCTTCCCAAAGGTGGGCGTAGAGCTCGCAGCTCCGCAGCAGTTCCGCATGCGTTCCCTGAGCCACCACGTGGCCCTCGTCGATGACGACGATGTTGTCCACCTCGCGGATGGAGTTCAGGCGGTGCGCAACCACCACGACGGTCTTTCCGCGCACCAGCTCGGCAATCGCTTGCTGCACCGCCACTTCGTTGATGGCGTCCAGCGAGCTGGTGGCCTCGTCGAGCAGCACGATCGGCGCATCCTTGAGCAGAGCCCGTGCGATACTGACGCGCTGTCGCTCGCCGCCGGAGAGCGTGGAGCCACCCTCCCCCACAATGGTGTCAAAGCCTTGGGGCCGCGCCTCGATGAAGTCCAACGCAGCAGCCCTCCGCGCGGCATCGCGCACCTCCTCGTCGGTCGCGTCGAGCCTCCCCATGCGGATGTTGTCCGCAATGGTGTCCTGGAAGAGGAACACGTCCTGGAAGACGATGGAGACGCGGGAAAGCACGGACGCGGCCCCATGTCCCGCTCGTCGCACCCGCCGATGCGCACTGTGCCGTCAGTGGGATCCCAGAAGCGGGCCACCAGCCGGCAGACGGTCGACTTGCCCGAGCCGCTCGGCCCCACCAGGGCGGTCACCTTGCCCTGCGGCATGCGCACGTCCACCCCGTCGAGCACGAGGCGCGCGTTCGCTTCGTCCGAATACGCGAAGGACACCTCCGTAAACGACACGTCCGCCGAGGCTGGGTCCTCGGCCGCGCCCGTGGCCGGCTCGCTCAACGCCTCGATTGCCTCCACGCTGGTCAACACGCACTTTGACATCGTTGGATGCCCATACCAACGGGTAACGGCAGAGCTCGGCGTCCCCGAGATCTGCAACCTCTTTTGCACCAACGATGACATCATCTATGGTGATCTGCCGGGCATCCGATTCTCTCGCTCTGGCACGCTGGGACGAGGCGACGCGGTATGCGACTTTGACGTGAGCCTGACGAAGGAGGCCGCCAAGTAGCCGCACAAGCTGCTCGTCGCCGGGTGCAGGCAATTCTTTGTCACATAGCCCCCCCTGACGCCCATCTCCACCTTGCGCGCAGTGACGCTCACGCTCCCTGTGTTGGGCGTCCAGGGGCAGGTTCCCTCCCCAAGCTCATTCCCGCGCCCGACTACAACGAGTGCATGCTGCTGGGGGAGCTTGCGCTTTGTATCCAGAGATTGAGACAATAGCGAGGACGGGTGCCCCAGCCCCGCGTTGCCTGAAGAGAGAGGAAGCGTCATGCTTGCCGACTACCACGTTCACTGCATGTTCTCCGACGACTCTTGGTACCCGCCCGCGCAGGTTGCCTACGATGCCTGGAAGAACAACCTGGACGAGATCTGCTTCACCGACCACGTGGACTACGGCATCAAGCCCGACTGGGGCCAGGCGCTGACGGCCAAGGTGGCCGACGGCCAGCGCGTGGTGAACGTCGACTACGACGCGTACTTCCCCTGCGTCGAGGCGCTGCGCGACGAGTGGGCAGGCCGCCTGACGGTGAAGGTGGGCCTGGAGTTCGGCGTGCAGACGCACACGATCCCGCAGTTCGACGCGCTGTGGGACAAGTGGCGCGAGCGCCTCGACTTCACGCTGCTCTCCATCCACCAGGTGGGCGACCTCGAGTTCTGGACGGGCGAGTTCCAGGAGGGGCGCGCGCAGGACGAGTACAACCGCGCCTACTACCAGGAGCTCTACGACGTGGCCACCACGTTCGAGCACTGGAGCGTGCTCGCGCACCTCGACCTCATCAAGCGCTACGACCCGGC
>DJXA01000028.1:0-8791 GCA_002449555.1 Atopobiaceae bacterium UBA7016
TCAAGGATAAGAGCTTTTTCTGGCTAGACTCTGCGCCTACGAGAATCTACCTGGCACCGCCTTGCTGGGTCAAGCCCGTGGGGATAAACGGCTTCTCGATGCCGCGATCCAAAACGCCCGTACGGCGGGGCACACCAAGCTCATCGAGGAGCTCCTCAAACGAGCTCAACGTGCGCAGATACTCAATCGAGACGCGCGCAAGATGCACGTTTGGCATTTCGCCACTGCCAGTAACCTCTTCCCTGGCCCATGCGTCTTGCCGCAAATGAGGATCGACCACGATAGCCATCCGAGCGCCGTCAGCCCGCTCCCACGCGATGACTCCATCGCCCGTCCGCCCATCTGGCAGCGCACACGCAACGTGCGTCATGGGAACAATAAACCCCAGCTCAATGGCCCGAGCGCGCATACGAGACTCTAGCGCGCCACTCGCATGCGGGTCAGCATACCGAAGCGTCTCCATCGCATGCAGGCCTCCATGGTTTCTGTTGCGCATCACATCCAAACGGCCCATCAGTTCCTCGCACGAGAGTCCGCTACGCATCAGCGCCGAGTCCGCGAGCGCCAAGCCGTCGGCAAAGTCCATCTCGCGCAGGCAGTCAAAAACCGTTCGCTCAAACGACGTGACCCGAATCTGGTCTACCACCGTGGGATGGGCATCCTCGACAATCACGCGCAGAAACTCGGAGGACGGTCGCGTGTTCTGCCCGCGCCCCTTGGCAACCCGTAGCGGCCACACGAAGCGCTCGGGAACCTCAAGCCCATACACCAGCGCGGCAGGCGGGCCGCAAAACACCCAGGTAGGATGCAGGCGCTGGACCGTACGCATGCAATGAAGCACCTGCTCGGCCGCGCTCAGGCCCTGCCAGTACTCGGCACGGGCATACATGCTCCCCATGGGCGAGACCAGCATTCCATAGCCAACCGCCCGCACATAGCGCTCGCGCTCTGCCCGCGATGTCGGCAGTACACAGCTCCCACTGCGCTCGGCGCGGCGGATTGCCGACGCCATGGGAGAACGACGCAAGTATTCACCCATCGGAACGCTCATCGCTTGGGGGTCTTTCTCTCGTGGCGACGCTCAATGACGCCGCAGCCTGCCAAGGCGACAAGTGCAATGCCGGAAAACACCATCAGGATGTACACCGGAAGCAGCCTGGACTGGGTTTCGTCACCCGTCTGGACGACCCTCGCGTAGTGCTCAGTACCGTGCTCAGACCGCGCTGCGGGCTTGAGATAGATTGCCGCCTCGTCGCGCCAATCGCCATGGGAGTCTGCGCAGGTAATGGAGCACGAAATGCCGGTGTCACCGCCCCACCTGGTGGGAGCGCTGACCATGGTGGGAAGGAATTCGAGGGTTGGTCCGTCGCCTTCTCCTGATGCATGCGCCACCACTAGATAGAGGCCCTTGGCATCAAGCGAGAACTCAGCCTTGCCATCAGTGACTGGCTGCGAGAGCGGATGCGCAACCACCGTTTCTTCAGTCGCCATTCTCGCTGCGGCGTCATAGAACGCCTGCCAGTCGGAAGCTGCACCCTCACGGTTCTCGGCCAAGGCATTGAACCGCGTGGACAGCCCGGAGAAGCCATCGACGTCCCACACGAAGCGATAGGCATCTGCGCCTGGGTCCAAGACAGCCGTCGCGACGCGATAGACGTCTACCTGCACCCTCGTATGTTCGAGCTCCGCTGCAAACGCCTCATCCGTGCTGGCGCTCACGAACACGGTCAGGTCAAAGCGGTACTGCTCATCGGCACGTGCCGAACCGTTGAGCAGGGCAAACGCCAACATCACCGCAATCCCCATGACGATGGCCCTAGGTCCGCGCATGTCTTCCCTCCTTTCTTGCGGCGCCGTCATCTCTGCCACTAACACACAGCGCAACCACAAGGCATATGAAGAGCACAGGCACACCAACTGTCAGAGCAAGTGGATACGCAGGTTCCTGTACCACCTCTGCAGCTGTGTCTCGCTGCTGCAACGCGCCCTCTACGCGATGCCCCCGAACGAGCAGCCGGTGCGTGTTGATTCCATACGGCGTGCAGGTAAGGAGGGTGACGAGGTCCGCCCCGGGAACGATGGCAAGCTCAGAGGCGTCTTCGGGAAGCACGACGCGAATCTGATCCACCTCGTAGGTACGGGCCTCGCCCAGCACCGTGACGGTAAAGGCGTCACCCACCTTGGCCTTATCCAGGTCTGAGAAGAGCTTGGCCTGCGGCAGGCCGCGGTGACCGGCGATAACCGCATGCGTTGATGCCCCGCCAATTGGAAGCGAGCTTCCCTCAAGATGTCCCAACGAGCCCTGCAGCGTGACCTCGTCGACGCCGTGATAGATGGGACATCTGATGCCAAGGCAGCTCATCTGCACGTAGCCCATAACTCCCGTGCCGTCCACATTGAGCAGCCCTTGGTACTCAGCGTGCTCGGCATCGGTGGGCAGCCGCAGGGCACCACCTTCAGCCAGGCGCGCGTTATACGCCCGCGCGTCTGCGAGGATCTGGGCGAGCTGCTGTGGGTCAGATTGCGAATACGCCCGCACGTACGAAGCAATGGCTCGAGTCTGATGAAAGCTGTTCCACCAATCGCTGAGCGTGGGGTATGCGATAAGGCTTATGCCGGCAGCAATCGCCAACGCAAGTACCACGGAAAGTGCCGTCGGTCCCGTGCGGCGCACCTTGGTGACGTCAGCGACGTGGCGACCGAGACTCATAGCTTGTTGTGTGTTCTCATAGAGAGCCATCTGCTTGTGCTCTTTCGTTCTGTTCAGGCTTGTGTGGGCTGTTGTTGCTAGAACAGCCCACGGCTATCGGGAGTGCCAAGGGCGGGACGAATCCGCCCCTGGCACGGTGTCGCTTTGTTGCTGGCAACCTGCCAGCGCGGAAGGGTTAGTCCTCAGCGGACATGCGGCCCCTGATCATCAGAACGGCGCATCCCGTGAGCAACAGGGCACTGCCGAGCAGGTAGAACAGGGTGGTTCCCATGCCGCCCGTATGCGGCAGGACGGTGCCCGAGGAGTTCTCGATCGAGATTTCAACCTGTGCGCTCTGTCCTGCAGTCAGCCTTACTTGAGATCTACCAGCAAGCTTGTTGTAACCGTTAGGCACGACGACTTCCTCCAGCCAGTACGTTCCGGGCTTCAGGCCGCGAACGTTGACTCCGTCGGCGGAGTTGATGTCGATAGTCGTGGTGGCGTTTCCCTCGGCGTCCACATACATGCCCGTGCCTTCGGCATCCCTGCTCAAAAGAATCTGGTTACCACCTGTCTCGGCGTCATAGAGCTTGAACTCTGCGCCATCAAGGAACGTCGGGGTTTCCGAGATAACCTTACGCACCAAGAAGTCGTAGGTCTCAACATAGGTGGTATCAACGCTGGTCTGATGCGAGTACTCGAGCGTCGCAGTGTTACTGTTTGCCGTGGCGTTGTCCATCACGGCGTCCTTGTTGATGACGCCGGTATAGCGGAGGTACGCCTTTGCGCCATCACCCAAGCCAGCAACATACCCAGCGTCCAAGGTCGCCGTAAAGCCGTTACCACTCGTTTCGATGGTTACGCCCTCGCCCGTAATCTCGTGGCCGTCCGCGTCGAACAGCTTCGCGTCACCCTGATACGTGATGCCCGCGCTCAGGGCGTCGGTAATGGTCATGGCTGCATCCGTGCCGGTGCCGTCCGTAATCTCGATCTGGTAATAGACCGTGTCTCCAATGCCCAAGTGAAGCAGACGGTTTTCGTAGGACGTCTCGGCCGCGGGGTCAGCCTTCTGCCGCTTGTCGATGGAGGGGGCGCTGTTCTTCTCCACGACGATGTCCTCATCGTCGTAGGACTGCAGGGAGCAAAGCGATCCCATGCTGGAGGTCACAAACCAGTACCCACTCTCCAGACCTTGGAAGGTCGCTTTGGTTTGGGTAGCCGAATCCCCGCTCTCTTCCGCAATAGCCGTGGCCGAGGCGATGCACTTTGCCTTCAGGATGGACGTGTCACTGTTGTAATCCGCGTAGAGCGCCTGCGTGATGACCTTTGCCTGCGCCTCGGTGGTGAAGCTTGACGTGTTGTCAACGAAGTACCGGTCGCCGTCGGCAGACCTGGTAAAGTGCAGGCCCGTGCTCTCGAGCAGCGCACCAAGGCCGCCTGCCTTCGCAGACCCATCCTCGCCAGCATCGTACTGTTCGGCGGTTAGGAAATACGAGTACGCATCCTTCTTACTGTCATTATTGGTGTCCAACGACGTGTAGTTAAGAATCTTGTACGCACTGTAGGTCTCGCCCTTCTTCACTCCCTCCATCCTGATCTCTGCGGCAAGCGCCGGCGTCGCGACGGCCACAGCCACAATCAGGGCAAGCGCCGTCGCTAGATACTGCTTAAGGTGCTTCATCTCTTCTCCTCTCTCTATTCCTGTATTGGTTGCTGTGCCTTATACTTACTATTCGATAGTTACTTACCTATATGGTTTTGACAGCCTCTCCCCTTACGCGGCAACGCTATGCCGTGCCTTATACAACCTCCCTTCTCTGCCTCAATGCCAGGAAGGGACCGCAGGCCACAGCTGCAGCGTTGAAATCTGGCGCACCGGCAATCGTAAAAGGCGCGCCACCAGGGCGCTTGGTGCGCAGTGGAACACGGCTGGGGTGGTTCATGACGCTGATGGTCATACGCCCTTCTCCGCCCACCATCACTTGATTGTGGTAGTCACCCTGCCATGTAGCGAAGACAAAGGCGTCTCCGCGCCTCTTTCGTGCCTCGATGCCGTGTGGCGTCACCTCGAAGTAGATCTTCTTGACGAAGGCGGCATAGCCGGCGGGCGCCGCAATCTCAACCAAGCAGTAGACCGTTCCCAGCTCCACGGTTTCCGTCCAGCCAGTCTGAGGGACGGAAAAGACGCTCCTGGTTCTCTCATCACAGCCCGTGGCAAGCCTAAAGCGAGCGCCCGACATCGCGGCACCATGCTCGTCCAGCTTGACGAGCCTGATCGTGCGAAGGGAGCCGTCTGGGGTGCCTGCGCTGGTGGGTGCGGACCGCTGCGTCGACCTTGTGCGCCCAATCAGCCTCACGCGGCGAAATGACCTCCGAAGATGCGCGGTCTCCCATCTGGGCAGAAGAGCTGCGGAACCGCCCTGCTTGATGGACGGAATCATGGTCATGAGCTCACCGCCTCCCTACCAGATGCGAGTTCACACACGCCGCGCCTGCCCTTGGTCATGACGGAAACGGCAGTGACCCTTCTGGCAACCACATACTCCTCTTCCGGTTCAGCGGGTACCGGAACCTGCCGACGCCCGCGGTAGTGGTCCGTGAGGAGCGCTTCCATATAGCGAAGCTCATCCTCTTTCTGGGAGTCGTCGAGCGTCAGCATCTCGTGAGCGCAGGAAAGCATCTCGTAGAGCAGCTGGTCTTTCTCGGCCAGCCGCGCCTGGAGGCGCGCAAACTGCACGGCCCCATGGCGAGGTGCTTCCACATGACCAATCCAATAAAGCCTCTTCGTTCGGTCTTCCGCGTCTTCGTACGTGTCGATGCAATCACTTTGTACCGGGAGCATGAGTTGCGCTTTCCTTCACTGATCGGCGATGAAAACGGGCCAGCGTTGCCACCACGATTTCATCTATGAATCTGTTGAGCCAAGCGCACAATAACGCAATGCTGTTTACCTGCGCTTTTATCAGTTTTGACAACCCAATCTGCTTGTTTTCTCGCGCTTTTCGGCTGAATTCATGGCCAATTTACGCGCTTCGTTGCGCACTTTACCTGCGCAAAAACGATATCTCGTTATAGAACGTTATGTTGTAAGGGGTTTTTCAATCGACTACTTCTTGTCTGTTTTGCTATTTCTTACACCCCTGAAGCGCTGAGGAAATCCACAATTGGCACACAATTATCAGGCAAATCTTCCGCCGATTCGGCCTTCTCAATTGATTATTAAATTTTCTATATATACAGGTACTTCGCTTGTTTAAGCGTGTTCCGATACGTTACACAAAGGGTCATCAGCCCCTTTGTATTGATAAAAGAACTGATGCCCCTTGCAAATTGCCAAGTGATGGAATCGGCTATGTTTTGAGCTACTTGTCAGCCTCTACGAAGCTTGGTCCTGGTGCCTAGCGCAGACAGGGACCTTACCTGCTGCTGCCCTTCCAGAGCTGCCCCATCTCGGCGTCTTTGTTCGTGATGGTGCGAATGACCCTGCAGGGGCAACCCACCGCGACCACACCGGCGGGGATGTCTTTATTGACCACGCTTCCAGCGCCGATGACAGACCCGCGTCCGATGGTGACGCCCGGCAGTATCATGACGCCGGCGCCGATCCACACGTCATCGCAGATGGTGATGGGCAGCGCATACTCCAGCCCTTGCCCGCGACGATTGGCGTCAAGGGGATGGGCGGCCGTCGAGAAGCAGCAGTCAGGCGCGACAAACACCCGCTTTCCGAGGGTGATGGGCGCCCCGTCGAGCATCACGGTGTTGTGGTTGAGAAACGTGTTCTCCCCCAGCTGGATGTTGCTTCCATAGTCGCACCAGAAGGGAGCCACCACCGTCACACCCGCGCCGACCTTGCCCAAGAGCGCCTTGAGCAGCGCCTGCTGCTTGTTGGTCTCAGACGGACGAATGCCGTAGTTGTAGTCAAAGCACAGGTCCTTGGCCTCGTTGCGCGCCGCGATGAGCGATGTGTCGAAGTTGGCGTCATACAGGTCTCCCTTGGTTGCCCGAATCAACGCCGCTGCCGATGCCCTGTCTGCCATGACGATCCCTTCTATGGTTATGTGCGCGCTGCCGAAGCGCGTGCCTTAAGCACGATTGACATGTCTTGCGGAGCAAGCGCTGCCACCGTTGAGCGGCGCAGCAGTTGCTCATCAAAGGTGACGAGATAGTCTGCTTTGGCACGCTCTGCCGCCGCAAACGCAATGTTGTCCGACAGGTCTCCGGTGAGACCCCGATACCGGCACGCCAGAACCAGGTCTGCCTCGTCCACACCCACCGCGGTGCCCAGCGCCCGCATGCGGTCGACTGCCTGCCACGCGGCTTCTTCGGTAAGCGCGTCGTCGCTTTCTATGAGCGCCGTGAACACGTCCTTGAGGGCCGTCGCGGGATACAGGAGCTCGGCACCGGACGCCTGAGCCTCGGCAATGAGCGCCTCGGCCTCTGGCCTTCTCGGATCTTCATGGAAGAGCGTCACCCAGATATCGGCACATACCAGAAGCTTTACCAGGCTCATGGACCCAAGCAGCAGCGGAGCGATGGTCTCCATGCCCTTGCCGCGAGATGCTGCCTGCTCCCACAGCGCACGCACGGCCGTTGACGGCGTAAGCCCAAGCTCGGCCAGGGCGGCGTCGCCCGCCTCTTTGAGCTCTCGGTCAAGCCGTACGTTTATTTGAGCCGTCGGTGCCGTGGTGACCTCTTTTACTTTAGCTGCTTTATGTCATTGCTTTACATGCTTTATCTTAGTTCATAGAACGCCCCCTGTCCATATCCACGCAACAAGATGAAAACGTGGTCGTGGTATCTTTTTTGCCACACGCACCCAACCCATCGGAGGCTCCCATGACCAAGATCGCTATGACCACGCCGCTCGTCGAGATGGACGGCGACGAGATGACCCGCATCATCTGGCAGATGATCAAGGACGAGCTGATCTGTCCCTACGTCGACCTGAAGACCGAGTATTACGACCTTGGCCTGAAGAACCGCGAGGCCACCCATGACCAGGTAACCGTTGATTCCGCCGAGGCCACCAAGCGCCTGGGCGTTGCCGTGAAGTGCGCCACCATCACCCCCAATGCGGCCCGCGTTGAGGAGTACGGCCTGAGCCAGATGTGGAAGAGCCCCAACGGCACCATCCGTGCCATCCTTGACGGCACCGTCTTCCGCGCGCCCATCGTGGTCAAGGGCATCGAGCCGTACGTTCGCACCTGGAAGAAGCCCATTACCATCGCCCGCCACGCCTACGGTGACGTGTACAGGAACACTGAGCTGCGCATTCCTGGCCCCGGCAAGGTCGAGCTGGTGTACACCCCCGCCGATGGCGGCGACGAGGTGCGGGCCACCGTTCAGGACTTTGACCAGCCGGGCATTGCCCAGGGCATCCACAACCTTGATGCGTCCATCGAGAGCTTTGCGCGTGCCAGCTTTGAGTACGCGCTCTCGACCGGCCAGGACATCTGGTTTGCCGCCAAGGACACCATCTCGAAGACCTACGACCACCGCTTCAAGGACATCTTTCAGGAGGTCTTCGACGCGGACTATCGCACACGCTTTGAGGAGGCCGGCATCACCTACTTCTATACGCTGATCGACGACGCCGTTGCCCGCGTCATCCGCAGCGAGGGCGGCTTCATTTGGGCCTGCAAGAACTACGACGGCGACGTCATGAGCGACATGCTCTCTACGGCGTTTGGCAGCCTGGCCATGATGACGAGCGTATTGGTCTCGCCGCACGGCTACTTTGAGTACGAGGCCGCGCACGGCACCGTGCAGCGCCACTACTACAAGCATCTGGCCGGCGAGGAGACGTCCACCAACAGCGTGGCCACCATCTTTGCCTGGACGGGCGCCCTGCGCAAGCGCGGCGAGCTTGACAGCAACGACGAGCTGATGGCCTTTGCCGACCGCCTTGAGCAGGCAACCATTGCCACCATCGAGGCCGGCGAGATGACCGGCGACCTCGCGGCCATCACCTCGCTTGAGAACGTGACGCGTCTGAACACGCAGGACTTCATCAAGGCCGTGGCCAGCCGCCTGTAAACTCCAACGCAAAGCCCGTGGGACAAGGGTTCGGAACCCCCGTTGCAGATGGGACAGGGGTTC
>DJXA01000028.1:8893-11889 GCA_002449555.1 Atopobiaceae bacterium UBA7016
GGGGTTCCGAACCCTTGTCCCATGACGACTCAATTCATACTGTTTCGATATGCAAACATATGCTGAGTCGTATTACTCCCGAAATAAAGGCGAGGTCAAATGACCCCAATGCCATGCGCTCATGCGTGGCACCGGGCACGCGAAGACTGCGCCATAGAAAGGGAGATTCACATGAGCAACATCACACGAAGGGCCCTGCTTTCCGGCATGGGCATGGCTGCGCTGGGCCTCGCCGCATGCGGCGGATCGAGCCCTGACGCCACCGACGCTGCTGCCGCCGACACCACGTACAAGATTGGTGTCCTGCAGCTTGTTGAGCACGAGGCACTTGACGCTTCCAACAAGGGCTTTGTGGCCGCGCTTGACGAGGCCGGCATCGCCTACGAGATTGACCAGCAGAACGCTCAGGGCGACCAGAGCGCTTGCCAGACCATTGCGGCAAAGCTCGTCAATGACGGCAACGACCTGATTCTTGCCATCGCCACCCCCGCCGTCGAGGCCATCGCCGGTGCCACCACCGAGATCCCCATCGTGGGCACGGCCGTGACCGACTTCGCCGAGTCGGGCCTCGTTGCCTCTAACGACGAGCCAGGCGGCAACATCACCGGCTCTTCCGACCTCACCCCCGTCGCCGAGCAGATTGACCTCTTGGTCCAGCTCCTGCCCGAGGCCAAGACCGTGGGCGTGCTGTACTGCACCGCTGAATCCAACTCCGAGATTCAGGTCTCCATGGCAGAAGAGGCCTGCGCCGCCGCCAACCTCACCGCCGTGCGCTACAGCGTCTCTAGCTCCAACGAGATCCAGCAGGTCGTTGAGTCCATGGTGGGCAAGGTCGATGCCCTGTACTGCCCGACCGACAACACCATCGCCGCCGGTATGGCAACCGTTACGATGGTCGCCAACGAGAACAAGCTCCCCACCATCTGCGGCGAGGTAGGCATGGTCAACGCTGGTGGCCTGGCCTCCTACTCCATCGACTACTTCGAGCTGGGCAAGCGTGCTGGCAACATGGCCGTGCGCATCCTCACCGAGGGTGCCGATCCCGCAACCATGCCTATCGAGCACCTGGCTGCCGAGGAGTGCGAGCTCGTCACCAACGAGGAGACGGCCGCTACTCTGGGCATCGACCTGTCCGTTCTGAACTAGTCACCACGCACTACCGCCGCATTTCCCCATTAGGGCCTGTCCCTAATGGGGAAATGCGCATGAAGGGGGACACATGTTCCTTGCGTTTCAAGGCGCCATCGCCCAGGGAATCCTATGGGGCGTCATGGTGCTCGGCGTCTACATCACCTATAAGCTGCTCGACATTGCGGACCTCACCGTGGACGGCAGCCTCGCGCTGGGCGGTTGCGTCTGTGCGGTGTTGCTCGTCAACCACGGGGTAAACCCCTGGCTGGCACTGCTGGCCTCGACGGCCGCCGGCATGGTGGCAGGTGCCGTCACCGGCGTGCTGCACACGATCTTTGACATCCCGGCCATCCTTGCCGGCATCCTCACGCAGATCAGTCTGTGGTCCATCAACCTACGTATCATGGGCAAGAGCAACATTCCGCTGCTTCAGACTGCCAACGTGTTTGGCGACATCGCCAAGGCCACCGGCGTGCAGCAGAGCCTCGTCAGCATGTGCATCGGCCTGGTGGTTGCCGTGGCACTTATCGCCGCGCTGTATTGGTTCTTTGGCACCGAGATTGGCTCTGCCCTACGTGCCACCGGCAACAATGAGGCCATGGTCCGCGCACTGGGCATCGACACGCGCGTCACCAAGCTGATCGCGCTCATGTTGTCAAACGGCTTGGTTGGCCTTGCGGGCGGGCTCATCTGCCAAAGCCAGAAGTACGCCGATATCGGCATGGGCACGGGCGCCATCATCATCGGCCTTGCCGCCATCGTCATTGGCGAGGTGCTGGGCCAGCTCACGCCTGGCAAGCTGCGCTCGTTCTCGAGCCGCCTCATCTCGGCCGTGGTGGGCTCGGTGGTGTACTTCTTGATTCGCGCCATCGTGTTGCAGCTTGGCATGGACGCCAACGACATGAAGCTGCTTTCCGCCATCATCGTTGCACTAGCCCTGTGCGTGCCCGTCGTGGCCGAGCGCCTGCGCCTACGCCGCGCATATCAGAAGGGAGGCGAGGCCTGATGCTGACGCTGAAGGGTGTACGCAAGGTCTTCAACCCCGGCACCGTCAACGAGAAGGTGGCCCTTGCGGGCATTGACCTGTACCTCGCGCCCGGTGACTTCGTCACCGTCATCGGTGGCAACGGAGCAGGCAAATCCACCATGCTCAACTCCATCGCGGGCGTCTTTCCCGTGGACGCCGGCACGGTGACCTTGGATGGCGTGGACATCACGCGCCTTTCCGAGCCCGCCCGCGCCAAGTACCTGGGCCGCGTGTTCCAAGACCCCATGCGCGGCACCGCTGCCGACATGCAGATTGACGAGAACCTGGCCCTTGCGGCACGTCGCGGCGAGCGTCGCGGCCTTGCGTGGGGCATCACGCGCGAAGAGCGCGAGCGCTATGTGGACGAGCTCGCGCGGCTTGGCCTGGGGCTTGAGACGCGCCTCTCCGACAAGGTGGGCCTGCTCTCGGGCGGCCAACGCCAGGCGCTGACACTTCTGATGGCCACGCTCAAGAAGCCTGACCTGCTGTTGCTTGACGAGCACACGGCCGCGCTTGACCCCAAGACGGCGGCAAAGGTGCTCGAGCTCACCGACGAGGTGGTGAACGAACACCAGCTCACGACTCTTATGGTGACGCACAACATGCACGACGCCATCCGCATGGGAAACCGCCTCATCATGATGGCCGACGGCCGCATCATCTACGACGTGCGCGGTGAGGAGAAGGCTCGCCTGCACCGGGCCGACCTCATGGCCAAGTTCGAAGAGGCGGCTGGCGAGGAGCTGGCCAACGACCGCATGCTGTTGGGTTAGGAGACACCGATGTTTGACGAGAACAGTACCCTCGACGAGGTTCGTGCCTTCTTTGCCAACGACCG
>DJXA01000232.1:0-13408 GCA_002449555.1 Atopobiaceae bacterium UBA7016
CACGCCTCCCCCGCCGGCCCGCAGACCACCGTGATGCAAAACGCCGTTGTCGCGGCAACCATCGCCAATGGCGGCATCGCCATGAACCCGTACGTGGTGGACCACATCCTCTCTCCCGAGGGAGCTACCGTGTCCACCGCGCGCACGCGCAGCATCGGCCAGCCCATCACCGCCTCCACCGCCGACCTCATGAAGAGCGCGATGCTCGACGTGGTCGAGAGCGGCACCGGCGTGGGCGCCCGCATCTCGGGCGTCAGCGTGGCGGGCAAGACCGGCACCGCTGAGACCGGAGCCGCCTACGCAAACTCCGCGTTCATCGGCTTCGCGCCGTACGAGCAGCCCACCCTGGCCATTTCGGTCTACGTGGAGGGCGGCGACGAGGACGTCAGCGGCATCGCCGCGTACCTTGCGGGCGAGGTCCTGGCCACGTGCATCAACGTGCAGGCGGGGGTGATCTGATGCATCACCGACTACGACATCACCCGAACCAAGGGGAAGGCTCACGTGAGCAATTTGGTTCGGCATTTCTTGCAATGACCGCGTTCAGGATGAGGGAGCGCTAGAGATGGCAGGCAGGATAC
Organism: Atopobiaceae bacterium UBA7016; assembly: GCA_002449555.1. Classification (GTDB taxonomy): domain Bacteria; phylum Actinomycetota; class Coriobacteriia; order Coriobacteriales; family Atopobiaceae; genus UBA1367. Next base: position 582 of record DJXA01000232.1, read on the forward strand.
TAGGCGGACGTTATACGGTCCAAGACAAGATAGGCACGGGCGGCATGGCAACCGTGTATCGCGGCGTGGACGAGGTCCTCGGCCGCACGGTGGCCATTAAGACGATGCTCCCGCAGTACGCTTCCGACCCGTCCTTTGCTGCGCGCTTCAAGCAGGAGGCGCAGGCGGCGGCCGCTCTGCAGAGCCCGTATATCGTCTCGGTGTACGACTGGGGCAAGGACGGCGACACCTACTACATCGTCATGGAGTACCTGCGCGGCATTGACCTTAAGAGCGGCATCCGCCGTCACGGGGCGCTTGACCCGCAGAAGGTTGCCCAGATTGGCTCGCAGATCGCCCAGGCGCTGTCCATCGCGCATAAGCACGACATCATCCACCGCGACATCAAGCCGCAGAACATCATGGTCCAGCAGGACGGCAACATCAAGGTGATGGACTTCGGCATCGCGCGCGCTAAGAACAGCCACATCACCACCGACAACTCGGTGCTGGGCACGGCGCACTATGTCTCGCCCGAGCAGACGCAGGGCAAGGACCTTGGCCCCACCACCGACATCTATAGCCTGGGCATCGTCATGTACGAGGCCTCCACGGGCCGCGTGCCCTTCGACGGCGACGACGCCATCTCCGTTGCCCTGAAGCAGGTTAACGAGCAGCCGATGCCGCCCAGCCAGATCAACCCAGCCGTGGACCCGTCGCTTGAGGGCATCATCCTCAAGTGCATGCAGAAGAACCCTGCCGACCGCTTTCAGACGGCCGACGAACTGGGTCGCGTGCTGCGAGACTACCTTGCCGGGCGCATCCGCGACGTCAACGCGGCCACCGCTGGGCTCAACATCACCACCACGCAGGTGGCGCCGGTCGTTGACACCCGTACCTCTACGGGAACGCTGCCTGCCGTGAGCCGCGTGGACACCACCGGTGGGTCGCGCCCGCTTACCGCTACGGAGCGCGCACAAATGGAGGCTCGCCGCAAGGCGCGCAGCCGTCGTCGCAAGACCATCTTTGGCGTGCTCGTCGCGCTGATCGCGCTGGGGGCCGTGGCGTATGCGGCCATGCAGATGTACGCCGCCGGCAACGCCACTCGTGCCGTGCCCAACCTGCTGAACTACACGCAGGAGGATGCGCTACTGGCCATCGACGAGACCGAGTTCTTCGAGCGCGGCAACGTGCGCGAGGAGTACTCCACCACCGTCGAACGCGGCAAGGTCATGGACCAGGATCCCGACCCGCAGCGGCAGATGGCACGCGGCACGCAGATCAACATCTGGGTTTCCAAGGGCCCCGAGCCCGCAAAGAGCACCACGGTCCCCGACCTTCGCGGCATGACGCCGGCCGAGGCGGAGGCAAAGCTTGAGGAGTACAAGCTCGTGGGCAAGGCTGGCGAGTCGGTCTACGACAGCGAGATCGAGGTCAACCTCGTCGTGAAGCAGTCCCCCGAGGCCAACGCTACGGCCAAGGAAGGCGACGTGGTTACCTATCAGCTGTCCAAGGGCATCGAGAGCGTCGAGGTGCCCACCGTGGTCGGCCTTGACTACTACACCGCCGAGAGCACGCTGACCGAGCGCGGATTTAGCGTTGAGGTTGGCTACGAGAGCAGCAGCGAATACGGCGAGGGCTACGTGATGCGCCAGTCGACCACGGGCATGGCCGATAAGGGCAGCACGGTTACCGTCACCGTGAGCACGGGCCCGCAGACGGCCGAGATTCCGTGGGTGGTGAGCTACAGCGAGAGCGCGGCCCGCAGCATGCTTGAGGACTACGGCTTCGCGGTCGAAGTCTCGCACGAGGAGAGCTACGAGTACGAGAGCGGCATCGTCATGAGCCAGTCCGACAGCGGCGAGGCGAGCGTGGGCAGCACCATCTCCATCACGGTTTCCAGCGGGCCTGGCCCCTCCTACTCGCCGGATAGCCCAGAGGAAGCCACCGAATACACCACGGGCGATACCTCTAGCACCAACGGAGAGTAGCGTCGGTTCTTTGTACCTTGTAGCGGGCGTCCGTCCACCGACCGGCGCCCGCTTTTTTGCCACCAGGTTCAGGTGGGAAGGGAAACGTAAACAGAACCGAACACACGAAAAGCCCGCCCGGCGCATCTGCGCTGGGCGGGCTCGTCAGATCAGGCTCTGAGACCGGAAAGCAACTTACTTCTCGCCGGAAGCGCGCTTCTCCTGGTACTCGGCGGCCAGCTTCTGCTGGATGTCATGCGGAACCTGCTCGTAGCCGCTGACCTCAAGCTCGAACTCGCCGGTGCCGCGGGTGAGCGAACGCAGGCGAGTAGCGTAGTCGGTGACCTCGGCGTACGGCACAGTGGCCTCGACGGTGGTCTCGCCGGCAGAGGCGGCGTTCATGCCCTCGACGCGGCCACGACTCGCGGAGATGTCGCCCATGACGGAGCCAGCGTAGCTCTCGGGGACGGTGATCTTCAGGTGAGCCATCGGCTCAAGCAGCACGGCCTCGGCCTGGCTCACGGCATCCTGGAAGCCAAGGCGAGCAGCCGTCTTGAAGGCCATTTCGTTGGAGTCGACCGGGTGGAACTGGCCGTCGAAGACCGCGCACTTGACGTCGATCATCGGGTAACCGGCAAGCACGCCGCCCTTCATGGTCTCCTGAACGCCCTTGTCGATAGCGGGGATGAAGCCGCGCGGAATGGCGCCACCGACGACCTCGTCTATGAACTCATAGCCGCCATCGGGGTTGGGCTCGATGCGCAGACGGCAATCGGCGAACTGGCCGGAGCCGCCGGTCTGCTTCTTGTGACGGCCATGGCCGGTCGCGATGCGGCGGATGGTCTCGCGATACGGGATGCGCAGCTTGACGGTGTGGGCCTTGACGTTGGCACGGTCCTCCATGCGCTCAAGCAGCACGGAGACCTGGGCCTCGCCGATGGCGGAGACGACGGTCTGGCCGGTCTCCTCGTCGCGCTCGACCTTGAGGGTGGGGTCGGCGTCAGCGGACTTCTGCAGGAAGTCGTACACCTTGCCCTCGGTGCCACGGGAGTCGGGCTCGATGGCAATACGGTACAGCGAGTTGGGGAAGCGGAACGACGCGGCCTCAACCTTGCCGGTGACGGACAGGGTGTCGCCGGTCAGGGCATCCAGCTTGGGGACGACCACGATGTCGCCGGCGGCCACGGTCTTGACCTCTGAGGTCTCGCGGCCAGTCATCAGGTACAGGTGGCCAAGGCGCTCGCCCTTGCGGGTACGGGCGTTGATGAGCTCGAGGCCCGGGGTGACGGTGCCGGACAGCACCTTGAGGAAGGACAGCTTGCCGTTCTGCGGGTCGTTCAGGCTCTTGAAGACGAAGGCCACGGGGCGGTCGTCGTCCGGGGAGATGTCAAGCTGCTCGCCGTTGATCAGCGGAATGCGGCCAAAGTCGGCCATCGTCGGGAACCAGGCAACGATGGCGTTGAGCAGGGAGATGACGCCCTCCTCCTTAACGCAGGCGCCCGCGAAGACCGGCACGAAGACGCGGTCCTTGATGGCGGTGCCCAGCAGGCCCTCGAGCTCCTCCTGGGTGATCTCTTCGCCCTCGAGGTACTTCATCATGATTTCGTCGTCAGCCTCGGCCACGAGGTCAACCAGCGTGTCGTGCGCGTCCTGGGCGGCATCGGCAAACTCGGCGGGGACGTCCTCCTCGACGACCTTGCCGTTCTCCAGATGACGAGCCTTCATGTGCACGCAGTCGATGACGCCAGAGAAGGCCTCGCCGGTGCCCATGGGGATGGTGACGGCGCCCAGGCGGTTGCCGAAGCGCTCGCGCAGCATGTCCATGCAGGCGTCAAAGTCGGACTCGGGCTTGTCGAGGCGGTTCACGAAGACCGCGCGGGCGAGCGACAGGTCCTCGGCGGCATACCACAGGCGGGTGGTCGTGGTCTGCGGGCCGTCGGTGGCGTCAACCACGAACAGGGCCGTCTCGGCGGCGGCCATGGCCGTGTAGGCGTCGCCCACGAAGTCGGGGTAGCACGGGGCATCCAGAATGTTGATGCGGGCGTTCTGCCAGGCGACCGGAGCCATCGTCAGGCTGATGGAGAAGCCGCGGGCGCCCTCCTGGCTATCGTAGTCAAGCGTGGGCTTGGTGCCTGCGTGGCCACCCAGACGGCTGGTCTTGCCGGTCAGGTGAAGCATAGCCTCCGCGAGCATGGTCTTGCCCACGCCTGCTTGGCCGACAAGCGCAACGTTCTTAACTGCTTTTTCTGCCATGGTTCCTCCTATGATCGTGTCACGCGCTATGCGCGGAATCGACGGACGCGCTCAATCGTATCGCTCGAGCAAGGTGGAAGGAACCATCTATCGGGAAGTGTGCATCCCAGCACGGCAGACGTTATACCCCACGCAGGATTGCCTATGTGGGTCTGTCCCTATTGGGGAATTCCCCGTTAGAGACAGGCCCACATGGGGAGTTACACGCCGCGAGACGAGCGCCACATCTCGATGTAGCGGCGCACGTTTGACGCCTCGAGCGTAGACACGCTCTTCGACGGCAAAGAGTTTACGAACTGTCGGCCGTAGCGCTTGCTGACCAGGCGCGAGTCTGCCAGCACGAGCACGCCCGCGTCCGAGGACGTGCGGATGAGGCGGCCGGCTGCCTGCTTCACGCTGATGATGGCCTCCGGCAGCGAGTGGCGCCACCACGAGCGGTCCTCGCGCAGCTCGCGCTCACGCACCAGCGGGTCGCGCGGGCTAGCAAACGGCAGCTTGGGGATGACCACGCAGCGCAGCGTGTCGCCCGCCGCGTCAAAGCCCTCCCAGAAGCTCTTGAGCGCCAGCAGCGACAGGTTCTGTTCCTCAAGGAAGCGCTGGCGCAGGCGGCGCGGCGAGCTTCCGCGTTCCTGACAGGCGAGGTCAAGCCCGACCGCGGCAAGGCGCGGCCGCAGACCGTCATAGGCACGCTCCATCTCGCGGCGGTTGGTGAAGAGAGTCAATACCGACCCGCCCATCGCCACGTGCACGTCAAAGAGCAGGTCCTCAAGGGCATCGAGGTAGCGTGGGTCGTTTGGCTGCGGAAGGTCGCGGCAGACCACCACTCCCATGTGGCCATCAAAGTCGAAGCTTGAGTCAAGCCGCAACGCACGGTGCTTCTCGGGCGGCAGCTGGTCAAGGCCCACCGCGTGCTCAAAGTGCTCGAAGCTCTCCCCCACGGCGATGGTGGCCGACGAGAAGATGACGCTCTTCATCTCGGGCAGCCAAATGCGCCCGAGGTCAGCGCCTATGTCCACCTTCTCGGCAAGAAGCTTCTCGCTGCCAATGTCACGCTTGCGGCGCGAGAGCTGCGCGCTGTACACGTACGTCTCGTCCTCACCCGAGGCGATGAGCTGAATGCCATCGCGCAGCTCGGCGGCAAAGCGGCCCGCCTCCAGCACGTCGGCTCCCACAGGCGCGGCACCTGCCTCGACCAATGCCTCGGCCGTCTCTCGCACGTCTTTGGCCAGCTCGTCCAGGCGCTCGACCGCCGCGTGGGCGGCTTCTGCGAGCGCGGCCCACTCGGGCGTATCGCGCACCTCGGCGTCAATCCACATGGTCTGGGCGTCGTAGCCGCCCGACGGGCCGGCAACACGGCCAAGGTCGTGCAGCGTGGCAAACAAATCCCCGGTAGACACCTGTGCCCGCGCCGCGGCGGCTGCGCACTTGGTCAGAAGCCGCTGCACCAAGGTCGAGCCCTCGAGCCGCGCGGACTGTACCATCGCGGTGTGCAGCGCGCCCGAGCGCGTGCCCCCCAGCACCTCAAAGCCCTGCCGCGCCTCAACGCCCGAGACCTCAACGGCCCACTGGTGTCGAGCCTCGGCCTCAAACGCATGGGCCTCGTCCACCACCCAATGACGAACGGGCGGCAAGATCTTGCCTTCGGCCGCAACGTTGCGCAGCAAGAGCGAATGGTTAGTAACCACCACGTCGGCCGCGGCAGCACGCCTGCGCGCGCCGTGGAGCATGCACTCGTTGGGGAAGAACGGGCAGCGGTTACGCAGGCACTCCGAGGAGGTCGTCGTCAGCATCGGGCGCGGGACCGACCGCCAGCGAATGCCCAGCGCATCGAGGTCACCCTCGACCGACTGGCACGCAAACGCGTACGTAACCGCAAGCGCCGTCAGCATGTCCTGCGCGACTGCGGCGTCAGAGCGGCCGTCGCTTTCCGCAAGCGAAAGCGGGAGCTCGTTTACCGAGGAGCGCTCGAGGCGGCGCAGGCACGGATAGTGGTCGTACCCCTTCAGGCTCGAGAAGGTCAGCCCGCCCGGCAAGGCGCGCGAAAGCGCCGGCAGCTCGTGGGTAATGAGCTGGTCGGTGAGGGCGTTGGTCTTGGTGGCCACGCCCACGGTAACGTTGTTTGCCTGCGCGAAGAGCACCTCGGGCAGCAGGTACGCCACCGACTTTCCCACGCCCGTTCCGGCCTCGATGGCGCGATGGGTGGACGTCTGCAGCGCCTCGGCCACCTCGCGGGCCATGAGCCGCTGCTCGGGACGGCCCTCGTATGTGTCGTACATCTGCGCCACCGTGCCGCCCGGGGCAAAGGCGGCGTCAATGGTTGCCTGGTCAGGGACCACAAGCGAGCCACCGCGCTCCGCGGCGTCCTCGCGCGGGCGGAAGGGGCTCTCCCCCACCAGCGCCTTGCGCACGGCCTTGAGCGAAAACGTCTCGTTGCCCTGCTCGGCCGCAAGGTGCGCCAGCACGGGCCGGTAGGGCCACTCAACGTCGGGCTGCATCTCTGCCAGATGGCCAAGCAGGCCGGCGGGCAGGTCAGCCAGGCCACAGAGAATGACGCGCCACATGCCAATGAGTGCGTCCACGTCGTCGCTGGCGCGGTGCGTCACGGGCGCCACGCCAAAGGCCTGCGCCATGTCGGCCAGACGATGCGTGGTCAGGCGCGGCAGCGCGATGCGGCTCAGCGCCAGGGTGTCGATCCAAGTGTCGCTCACCTCGTGGCCGCCGGGCACCGCCTCGATGAACGTGCGGTCAAACGTCGCGTTATGCGCGAGCACGGGCATGCCGCCCACAAACTCGGCCAGGGCAGCCACCGCATCGCGCGGCGACGGCGCGTTGATGACGTCGATGTCCTTGATACCCGTCAGGCGCGTAATCTCGGGCGGGATGGGGCGGCCGGGATGCACGAAGGTCTCGTAGCGCTCGACCACCTCGCGCCCGCTGATGCGCGCCGCGGCGACCTGGATAAGCTCGCAGTTCTTGAACGAGAGCCCCGTGGTCTCGGTGTCCAAGACCACGATGTCCTCCTCCAGAAGGCCGAAGTCTTCGTGCTCGGCGCGGCTGGCCAACGAGGCGTAGCTCGCGCGCACCGACTCGGGCGTGCCCGGCATAAGGATGCTCTCAAGCGTGATGGGTGAATTTGACATATCGCTCCGTTTAAAAAGGTGGGACACGGGTTCCGAACCCATGTCCCATGTGGGACATGGGTTCGGAACCCGTGTCCCATCCCTGCTTGTCTGGTTGGCTTACTCCAGTGCCCACTCCACAAAGCGGCGGCAGAGCTCGGGGAACTCGATGCCCGCGTGGCGTGCGCTGTCGGGCAGAAGGCTCGTCTCGGTCATGCCCGGGATGGTGTTGATCTCGAGGATGACGGGCGTGCCGTCGGCCGTGACGATGAAATCAGAGCGCGAGGCGCCACGGCAGCCCAGCGTCTTGTGCGCAAGCACGGCCAGGCGCTGCGCGCGCTCGTACACCTCGGGGTCGAGGCGCGCGGGCATCACGTGGTGCAGCTCGGAGGGCTCGTACTTCACCTTCAGGTCGTAGAACTCGGCGTCGGCACCAGCCACCACCTCGACCACAGGCAGGGCCATCGGGTCGTCGTTGCCAATGACCGGCACGGTGATCTCGGTACCCTTGACGCAGGCCTCCACGATGACGCGCTGCCCGCCCTGGCCGGCGCGGCGCACGGCCTCGGCCAGCTCGGAGGCCTTATGCACCATGCTGATACCATAGCTCGAGCCGTTTGCCGCCGGCTTCACAAACAGCGGCAGGCCCAGACGGTCAACCAAGTTGTTGGCCTCAGCCTCGTCGGGCACATGGCCCGCGGACAGCTTGGTGCCCTTCGCCGTGGGGATGCCCGCAGAGCGGAACTGGCTCTTGGCGTAGTCCTTCTCGGTGGCGACGGCCGAGGTCAGCACGCCCGAGAACGTATAGGGCATGTGCAGCACCTCAAGCAGGCCCTGCACGCAGCCGTCCTCGCCGTAGCGGCCATGCATGGCCACGAAGGCAACGTCAAAGCCACCGCTGGTCAGGCGCTGCAGGAAATCGTCAGCCGCAACATCAAGCAGCTCGACGCCCTCAAAGCCAGCCTGGCCCAGGGCCTTCGCGCACGCGCGTCCCGAATCAAGACTGATCTCGCGCTCGTCCGACCAACCGCCGGCAAGAACCGCAACCTTGCATTGTGTAACGTCGGTCTTATCCATGACGTGACTCCTTTTTTGACGGCGCTCGATGCGCTGCGTACGCTAGACTCAACCTGTTTAGGATACCACCCAACCATACTGAGCGGCGGAGTACACACACCCGCCAAGCAGGGAACAAGGAACGCTCATGCAGGACCTCCACGACATCTCACACGGCGAGCTGCTTGCCGCACTCGAAGAGCTGGGCCAGCCCAAGTTCAGGGCAAAGCAGATTGAGGAATGGCTTTGGGAGAAGGGCGCCACCTCGTTTGACGAGATGAGCAACCTCCCCAAGACGCTGCGCGCTGCGCTGGCCGAGCGTTTCAGCCTGGGTGGCATGGAGCAACTCGCGCGCCAGGAGAGCGAGGACGGCAGCCGTAAGTACCTGCTGAAACTTGCCGACGGCGCCGCGATTGAGTGCGTGGGCATGCCCACCGGGGCGCGCCTGGCCGTCTGCGCCTCCACGCAGGCAGGCTGCGGCATGGGCTGCGCCTTCTGCGCTACGGGCGCCGCGGGCCTCACGCGCTCGCTTACCGCCAGCGAGATCTATGGCCAGGTCATGCACGTGCGCGACGACTTTGGAAGCCGTGTCACCTCGGTGGTGCTCATGGGCCAGGGCGAGCCGTTTGCCAACTACGACGCCACGCTCGGCGCGCTGAGGCGCCTTAACTCGCCTGACGGCCTGGGCATCGGCGCTCGTCATCTTACGGTCTCTACCTGCGGCATCATTCCGCAGATCCTGCGCTTCGCCAAAGAGCCCGAGCAGTTCACGCTTGCCGTGTCGCTGCACTCTGCCGTCCAGCGCACGCGCAACCTGCTGATGCCGGGCGTCAAGCGCTGGTCGCTGCTCAACCTGTACGAGGCCATGGGCACCTACGTTGACCTGACCGGCCGCCGCCCCACCTACGAGTACGCGCTCATCCGCGGCATCAACGATACGGACGAGGAGCTTGCCTCGCTGGTGGACTTCTGCCGCGGCACGCTAGCGCACGTCAACATCATCCAGCTGAACGAGGTGCCTGGTTCAAAGTTCCAGCCCTCAAGCGAGGCACGTGCCGGCGAGTTTGTGCGCCGCCTTGGCCAAGTGGGCGTGGAGGCAACGGTGCGCGTCTCTCGCGGCGCGGACATCGACGCCGCCTGTGGTCAGCTTCGTCAGCGCATGGAGCGCAAGCGCGGATAAGCAACGTTGGGGGTGGCCCCTTTTGTTGCTGTGCAACAAAAGGGGCCACCCCCAACGTTGCAGCGAATCCTGCTTGAAGGGCTACTCGTCCTCGTCCTCGGCGTCGTCGAGACCTCTATGGACGGGCTTGAAGGCCTTCGCGATGCCCACACGTGGCGGCTCTGCGGCGTGCGGCACGCCCGCTTCCTCAAGCAGCGCGGTGAAGGCCTCGCCGTCGTGCACCATCGTGCGCGGAATGGTGAGCATGCACACGTTGTCGTCATCCTCGGGCTGAGCCTCCGCATACCGCGGGCTCGCGAGCCGGGCGACGATCCACGAACCATCGTCCATGGTCCAGCCAAACGTGCCATGAATGTCCATGCCCTCGCTGGTGGTCACGTCTACATGCAACTGAGGGACCTCGAAACCGGCCTCGATGAGGGCGGCGCGCAGGCATGACTCGCCATATCCCCTCGCCGCTCCGTCACCATAGTTGGCGGCCTCCATGGCGTGACGGCCACCCCTGCTCGTGCGGCGGAACTGGTTCATGCGAATAATCATCTGGTTGCGCGTCAAGCCACTTGCAGCCAAGGCGGAATCCATGACCGCCAGACCGTCGGCAAACGACATCTCGCGCATGCAGTCAAAGGCGGTACGCTCGATGGACGTAACCCGCAGATGGTCAACCACCACCACATCGTCGCCCTCGACTACCTGCCTCAGTAGCTGCGGCGTACTGCGCCCGCGCGAACCCCAGCGGGCCGCAATGCGGATGGGCCACAGGTACGACTCGTCATCAGGAATCTCAAGGCCATAGACCAGGCCGGCGGAGGGGCCCACGTAGGTCCATGCGGGATGCAGAAGCTGCAGAGACCTCATGCAGTGCAGCACGCGCTCCACGGGGTCAAGGATCTCCCAGTACTCGGGCCGGGCAAACAGGCGCGGCATGGGCTGCATGAGCTTGCCGACCTCGGCGGCACGGGCAAGCCGCTTCCCCTCAGGACGATCCGAGGCCACCAGGCACATGTGACGACGTTCTGATTGCCGAATACGAGACTCAAGCTCGGTCTTACTCTGCTGCCTATTCATTGCGCCTCATAAGTCAGTTCGCCGCTAGGTGGAATATCAAATACAACAAGCATTCTAACGGTTTGCACAAGCAATACAACCAAGCGGCCAAAAGCGTACTCTTTTGAGGACACAATCCATTTTGCTGGTAACCATATGCTTTGCATTATTGTTTTCGCGCATCTTTAGGCTGAGAACCACATCTTTTACGACATAGTTTTTTGCACTTTTATCGCCCCCGTTTGATGCGTTACAAAAAAGGGGGCAAGCGCGTGGCTTGCCCCCTCAAGCATTCTCTGTGCCTAAAGGCTACTTCACGGTAACGCTGGTGATGTGCGGGTTAGCGCCCTCGTACCAGTAAAGGAAGCCCTCCATGTCGACGGTGTCGCCCACCTTCAGGCCCTTGACGGCCTCGTAGACGTCGGTGCCGGCACCGGTGAGGTAGGACTCGACGGTGAAGGAGTAGGTGGCCTTGCCGTCAGAGACGTTGAAGTAGAGGTCGTCGCCGTCAGAGCCGGAGCCGTCCCAGTTGTAGAGGTACGCGACCTCCTTGCCGTTGGGATCGGTGGAGGGCTCGATGGTCAGGCCGGCGAAGGCGACCTTCTCGTTCTGGTGGGCGATGAGCTCGTCGGTGCCCAGCAGCGCGGTCACGTCGGTAGCGGGGGCAATCCAGTTGCCGTCCTCAAACTCGATGGTGCCCTCGGCGATCTCGATCTCGCCAGACCACTCGGCCTTGTAGCCCGTCACCTTGATCTTCTGGCCATCAACCAGCTTGGCGTAGTCCTCCTCGGAGCACTGGGCGTTGTAGATGAAGTACGCGCCGTCAGCATCCTGGGCGTAAATGGTGGCCTGGTTCTCCCACCAAGACTGCTTGCCCTGCACGTAGGCCTCGATGACAACCTGGTCGTCGACCTTAGCGGCCGAGTAGTCGGCGTAGGTCATGACACCCTCGCCCTTCTCGGTGTCAGGGGCACCGCCCGCCGCGCCACCGCTCGCCGCATTGCCGCCGCAAGCGGCAAGCACCAGCGCGAGCACGAACGTGAACATCGCAAACAACGCATTCTTTCTGTTCAGCTGCTTTGCCATGGTGATTCTCTCCCATACTCTTAGGTAATTGGGCAACGCGGCACTCATTATAGAACAGCATTACGTCGCCACAGGCGCTGGGACATCGCCTTTCTTTGCACGGTTTGTGACGTATGCCCGTACGTCTCGCGGGCGCGTCTCGGGGGCGGCCCCGGACAGAAGCCTCCGTCCTGAATGTCCGGGGCCGCCCCCGAGACGCGCCCGCATCCAAAACCGTCGTTAGCTCTTGCGCTTCTTCAGTTCGTCAGAGATGGCCACGGCAATGATGCCCACCCAGGCAACACCCAGCACGCCGATGAGCGCCTTCGAAGCCGTGGGCAGCGGGCCCAGCGCCTCCTTGTCGGCACCGCCCACGCCACCGCCGCCCAGCTGGTCGAGGTGGTACAGCGCGAGCACGTCGCTGAACAGGTTCTCGAGATACGCCTCGTCGACGGTCTCCTTGCGCCTCACGGACTTGGCCACGTTCTCGATCAGCTGGCCCGAGGCATCGCGCAGCGACGTGGAGCCGTTGAAGACTGGCGTGACGAAGGTGTTCTCGGCGTTGTCCATCAGGATGCGCGTAGCCTCGATCTTCACCGGGTAGTGCACGTCATTATCCTCGCCGGCGCGGGACAGGTAGTCCTGGTACTCGTCCGACTGCTGGGCCTTGGTCGTGACCGGCGCGTAGCCCTCGGTCTCGGCATAGGCCACCTGCACGTCGTTGGTGAGCAGGTACTGCGCGAACAGCCACGAGGCCAGCACCTCCTGCGAGTCGGCCTTGTTGAAGACGCAGATGGACGGGCCCTGGCTGATCATCTGCGGATGCTCGACGTCGTATTGCGGCACCATGCGGACGGCCGTCTCGAACTGCACGAGCTTGTCCTCGCTAATGTCCACCAGCGGCGCGTCGGAGCCCATCCACGTGGCGCCCGCCGAGGAGTCGATGGCGAAAATGCACTGGCCGGCGTTCAGGAAGTTGGCGGGGTAGCCGCTGATCTTGAACGTGGAGAACGCCCCCGTCTTGGCGTGCTCGGCCACCGTGTACAGGATGTCCTTCGTGTCGTCGTTGAAAATCTGGATCTCGCCCTCGTCGGTGGAGTAGCCGGCGCCGCGCTGCTTGAGCATCTGGATCATCATGTTGTCGGTGGACTTGTCGAT
>DJXA01000232.1:13494-20050 GCA_002449555.1 Atopobiaceae bacterium UBA7016
AAGGGGATCATCACCTGCTGGCCGTTCACCACATAGGTGCCATCGGCGTTCTTTGCGGTGGCCGCCTCAGACACCTCCCAGATAAAGTCCCAGGTCAGGACGTCAGGCAGCGTGAAGCCCAGCGCCTCGACGTAGGTCTTGTTGACGTAGCAGATCTCGGTGGAGCGCATGTAGGGAATGGCATAGTGGGCATCGCCCAGCACGCACTCAGAGAGGAACTGCGGCACGATTTCGGCCTCGGTGGGGCCGTCAAAGGCCAGCTCGGAGCCGCCCAGGCCGTACTTGGCGTTGGCGAACAGCTCGTCCAGCGGCACCACCACGTTGGTGCCCGTCATGTACGTGGCGATGTGATCCGGGTAGGTGATGCACACGTTGGGCGTGGTGTTGGTGGCGATGTTGGTGATGACGTCGTTGTAGATCTTGCCGTAGTCGGTGTAGAGGCGCATGTTGACGTGCACGTTGGGATACAGCGCCTCGAAGTCGGCGATGGCCTGCTCATAGATCTTGGTCTGCGTCTTGTTGGTGTCGTTCTTGGCCCAGAAGGTGATCTCGTAGTCCTTCGAGGCGTCCCACTGCTCGGGCACCTCAAACGCCGGCAGGCCCTGCGAGCCATGGCAGCCCGTAAGCAGGGCCGCGCAGGCGAGCAGAACCATGCAAAGGGCCACCAAGCGCGTCCTGGGGGCCACCCTCTCGCCGCGCCGGGTGCGCCGAAGGGGTAGCCCCCAGGACGCACCGCTGCCAAGGCGAGTGTTCAAAAGCTGCTTCATGCTCATTAGCCCTTCGTACCTCCCCTGGACACGCCCTCCATGATCTTCTTGCGGAAGATGAGGAACATCACGATCAGCGGCACCGAGATGACCACGACCGCCGCCATCATGGCCGGCACGTTCTCGCGGCCAAAGCCGTTCTCGCGAATCTCCTGAATGCCGTTGGAGACCAGGAAGTACAGCTGGTTGTCGGTAATGAGACGCGGCCACACGTAGCTGTTCCAGCACTCGATGACCTTCAGCAGCACCACGGTGACGATGGTGGGGCGGCAGATGGGAATCATCACGTTGGTGAGGTACTTGAAGTCGCTGCAGCCATCCACCTTGGCGGCCTTGTACAGGTCGTCGGGGATCTGGTCGAAGTTCTCTTTCAGCAGGTAGATGTAGAAGACCGACGTCACGCTGGGCAGGATGAGACCGGTGAAGGTGTTGCGCAGGCCCCAGTTGGTGATGGTGACGAAGTTGGTAATGATGACAAGCTCGTTGGGGATCATCATCAGCGAGAGGAACGCCGTGAAGAGCAATCCGCGCCCCGCGAAGTCAAGCCGCGAGAAGGCGAAGGCCGCCAGCACGATGACCACCAGCATGAGCGCCGTGGTGACGCCCGTAAAGATGACAGTGTTCATGAAGTAGCGCGCGAGCGGCACGGCCGTGAAGGCGTCCTTGTAGTTCTGCAGCGTGGGCGACAGGGTGAAGAGCTGCGGGACGTACTCGGCGTTGTAGGCGCTGTAGCTCTTGATGGAGGTCAGCACCATCCAGTAAAACGGGAAGAGCACGATGAATGCCCACAGCGTCAGCAGCGTGTAGGTAACGACGGTGCGGATCTTCTGGGCACGCGCGAAGGCGCGCTGGTCTTGTTCTTGGGTCATGTTGCTCATGAGGTCTGCACGCTCCTTCTCTGAATCAGCAGGTTGATGCAGGTGATGGTCAGCACAATGGCAAACAGCACCAGCGCCGCTGCCGACGCGTACGACGGATAGCCGCCGCCGTCGCCGTAGAGCATGTCATAGACGTAGCCCACGATGGTGTTCATGCCCGCGGCGTTGAGGTTGGTGCCAAAGATTGCCACCACGTCGCCGTACGCCTTGAAGGCGCCGATGAAGCCCGTGATGATGAGGTAGAAGATCATGGGGCTGATCATGGGCAGCGTGATCTTGTAGAAGATGCGCCAGCTGCTGGTGCCGTCCACCTTGGCGGCCTTGTAGTAGTCGGGGTTGACGCTCGCCAGCGCGCTCGTCAGGATGAGCACCTTGAACGGCATGACCACCCACACGGTGTAGATGCACATGACGGTCATCTTTGCCCAGTACGGGCCGTCGATGAAGTCAACCGTGCTGCCGCCAAAGAAGTGGATGATCTGGTTGACGAAGCCGTCGGTGTAGGGCGTCTTCTGGAACAGAATCATGAAGACGAGGCCCACGGCCAGCGTGTTGGTGACGTAGGGCAGGAAAAAGATGGTCTGGTACAGCTCCTGCAGCTTCTTGATGGAGCTAAGGCCCACGCTGATGAGCAGCGCCAGGCCCGTGGAGAGCGGCACCGTGATGATGACCAGGATGAAGGTGTTCTTCAGCGCCTGGATGAAGTAGGTATCGCGCAGCACGTAGCTAAAGTTGTAAGTACCCACGCCAAAGAAGGTCTGCGACGCGGAGTTGTAGCCTTCCTCGAAGGAGTAGACGACAACGTCAAAGAGCGGGTACACCACAAACACGCCCAGAAACACCAGGGCGGGAATGAGGTAGAGCCAGCCCTTCATGCTTCTCGTATTCATGCGGTTGCCTCACTCTCGGCGGCCGCGGCCCTCGTGCCCGCAGCAGCGCGTGCCTCGCGAGCCATGACATCCGCAGGCTCTTCCATGGTCTCGCCAAAGAAGTGGATGCGCTCGCAGGTGTCGTAGTCAAACAGGCGGGTCTTCTCGGGGCGCAGGCGGAAGCGGACGATGTCGCTCGCCGTGTCGATGCGAGCATCCGAGCTGACGATGGCGCGCATCTGTACGCCGTCGTGGGCATCGTGCGTGGACACGACGCTGGTGTCGCGGCCCATGCGCTCGACAGCCACCAGGTGACAGGTCAGCGGGCCGTCGGCAGCGGGGATGAAGCCCTCGGGGCGCACGCCGGCCCACACGTGACCGTCCTGGGCGCCGTGTACGTCCATTACCTCTTGCGTACCGATGAAGAGCCTCTCCTTCTCCACGCGGCCCTCGAAGACGTTGATGGGCGGCGTGCCGAGGAACTTGGAGACGAACAGGTTCTCGGGCTCGTCATAGACAAACTGCGGGCGGCCCACCTGACGGATGATGCCCTTCTCCATGACGACGATCTCGTCGCAGATGGACATGGCCTCTTCCTGATCGTGCGTGACGAAGATGGTGGTGATGCCCGTCTCGCGCTGGATGCGGCGGATCTCCTCGCGCGTGGAGAGGCGCAGGCGCGCGTCCAGGTTGGAGAGCGGCTCGTCCAGAAGCAGCACCTTGGGCATCTTGACCAGCGCGCGGGCAATAGCCACGCGCTGCTGCTGGCCGCCGGACATCTCGTTAGGTTTGCGGTCGAGCAGCTCGCTGATCTGCACCAGGCCAGCGGCTTCCTCCACGCGGCGCAGCATCTCTTGCTTGGAGAGCTTGTCTGGACCCTTGAGGTTCTCGAGCGGGAACATGATGTTCTGCCGCACCGTCATGTGCGGGTAGAGCGCATAGCTCTGGAACACCATGCCCACCCCACGCAACTCGGGGGTGAGCTTGGTGACGTCGGTGTCACCAAACCAGATCTTTCCCTCGGTCGGTTGCTCGAGGCCGCAAATCATGTTGAGTGTGGTGGACTTTCCGCAGCCCGACGGTCCAAGCAAGCCGACGAGCTTGCCATCGGGGATGGTGAGATCGAAGTCGTCGACGGCGGTAAAGACGCCGCCAACCTTCTTGTCTCGGTTGGGGTAACGCTTGCTGATGTGCTCTAGGACGATTTTCATAAGCCTTTTCCTATGACGTGGGATTGGGTCCGTGCTAACCGTAAGGCCGTTGTCAATTGTACTGTTATGGAGACGGTATGGAGCCTGCGCACAAGGCTTAGTCGGCAAGTTGAAATGCTGGTTTCTCGGGCGCGTATGACCACAACAGCGATAGCAAATGGGGCTCTTGCCTTACGTAAGACAAGAGCCCCAAGGAGCCATTCTTTCCCTATGCGAGATCTGAAGGACTAGCCATTGCTGGCGCGTGAAAACAGAATGCAGTTAATCGCCGCAAAGAGGTAGTGGGCATAGCCATTCAAGGCAAGCTTCACCTTCTGACCGTCACGATAGACAAGCGTAAGGCCACCCCCTTCGGACCTGCACGCGCAAAGAAGGTCGTCGTAGTGCACCGGCATGATCGGAGCTTCCTTCTGGTTGCCGAGCCGCACGGTATCCACGGCGAAGGAATCCACGGCTATGAGGAAGCCGCCTTTGCCTGACAGCATATTGGTCTCGTCGTGAAGGTACACGATGTCACTGAACCGCACATCCGGCGCATAGCGTGCCGACGCGCCGACGAACGCATCCAGGCCGATGGTCTGCTGAGTCTCCAGCTTGGGAACGGCATGCCCCTCACATAGGTTGCCGTCGACCCATGCCAAAATGGCTTTGATAGCCTTGAGCTTGTTCGCAAAGGTGTTCATGGGCGGCACCCCGGGGAGCCCTGCAGTAAGCCGTGTGGTGTAGTAGCGCAGGTACTCTATATCGTCCATGGTGGCGCCGGACTGCTCCACGACCTTGCAGAGCCAATCGCAGTCGTCAACAACGCCCAACGCGTTTGAGGGGACATGGCGCCTGAATGCCTGGTCACGCCTCTCTTGGAGAAACTCGATGATCTGGTGAGCGCACTCGTAGGCACCGTCAACGCTGCTTGGGGCTGTTGCCTTTGGCCCGCACACGTTGATGGGAACCTTACCAAGACCAGAGTCATCGCCGTCGAGCGTGAGCACCACCTTCATCTCGGTTGGCTCTTCGCCCCCGGGAATCGATGGCAAGTCCGCATACGGGCTCGAATACCGTCTGCCCCTGAAGAAGAGCAAGATGCGCCTCAGAATCCCTCTCAGCGAATCTACCAGCGTGTTGATGCTGATGGCGGACTCGAGCTCCCCAAAGTAGCGGGATGACTTGACCACCATCTGATAGTCAACAATCCCATCAAGCGAGAATACGAGCGGCTTTTTGCTATCCGGGATGGCCCACCACCCATGCACCTCGTCAACCTCAAGGGTGGGACGGTCGAGCCTCCTTCCCGAATAGAACGTCTTGGTCGCGGTGAACTCGGTCTCGTAGAGACCCTGCAACCTGCCCACATTAGCAACGTGCTGCCTGACCTGACCGGAGCTCATCTTCTTCAGCATTGAAGAGGTCACGATGTCGCTGAGCTTCTCGCGACACTCCTTGCAGACGAGACGGCCATCTGCCGTCCGCTTGGCATGCGACGAACTTGCGTGTTCTCCGCAGATGACGCATACCTCTTCACGATGACCGTGCTGAGGACGAGGCCCCCCGATGTCGTCAGGCAGCTTCTCAAGCGCCGCCGCAACACCGTCCTCTGCATTTGCGGCGACGTACTCGTGGACTTCCACAGAAGCCACCTTCAGGCTTTCCTTAAGCTGCTCGTCTGCCACGGCGACACCTCTCGTCCCTCGACAACGGGTAGTCAAACACTGCCAATTGTACTAGCCGCCATGCAACACGGGTTCGGAACCCGCATTGCATGCTTGGCACGTTGCTACGCGCGGCGGAATTCGTAGTGTTCGAAAAGGCCTGGGAGTTCCTCGGGGACATCGGAGGGGTAGACCGTCTCGTCAGGAAGCTCGCCCGTCGTGCCAATGTGGCGATATGCCTGCACGGCCCAGTTGGTCACGCCACGGGCCGCGAGGTCGTGACCGATCGTGCGGATGTCCTCCCCGGAAAGCAGTGCTGGATGCCACGTGGTCCGCGCCTCCATGGCAACGCCCGCGTCCAGGATGGCCGTGAGGCTCGCGAGCGCCGCCTTGCCGGACGCGTGGCCTCGCGTCACGCGGTCATACGCATCCCACGGCGCCTTCACGTCGAGGCCCACCCAATCCAGATATGGCAAGGCCTCGAGCAGGCGATCGGGGAATGCGCCGCAGGTATGGAGGCCAACCTCAAAGCCCATCTCCTTGGCCTCGCGCATGGAGTCGAGCACGGCGGCCTGCGCAAGCGGCTCTCCTCCCGAGAAGACCACGCCGTCAAGTAGGCCGCGGCGCGCTCCAAGCAGCCGGAAGAGGTCGGCGTCGGTGGCGGTTGCCGCCTCGCGCGTCTGCAGCGCGGCGTTTTGGCAGTACGGGCAGCGCCAGGGGCAGCCCGCCAAGAACGCCACGCAGGCGAGCTTGCCCGGCCAGTCAACCGTTGAGAAGGGTTGGATACCCCCTATGAGCAGTGGGCGCCGGCCGCCCTCTTGGCAGCCGACGCCCGGCGTCAGCGAAGTCATGACGCGCGCTGTCCGCTTAGTTCAGGCAGCAGGCGCCCGGCTCGACGAACTCCACGCGCTCGTGGAACTCGCCCTTCTTGCCGGTGTTGTAGAACGAGACGGGGCGGTAGTAGCCCATAACGCGGGTCCAGACCTCGCACGGCTGGCGCTCCTCATTGGTGAGCTCGACGCCGTCAATGACCACGCCCGTGCTGTTGAGTTCGCTCTTGTTGACCATGGTATGCTCCGATCAAAGCTTGTTATCGATATGTTGTGCTTGCTATCTTAACCACACACCATATCTTGTGTCTAGTACCAATTTCAGCAGATACTGGTGCGGTTTGGGGGTAGCCCC
>DJXA01000232.1:20156-25754 GCA_002449555.1 Atopobiaceae bacterium UBA7016
AGGGGGCTACCCCCAAACCGCACCAACGTGCACCGGCGTTCCAGCTTTACAGCCCAAGGCGCTTGCGCTTGGCCAGCGCCAGCTCTTCGTCGCAGATGGGGCAGTACGCGTGCTCGCCGGCGATGTAGCCGTGCTTGGGGCAGATGGAGAACGTGGGCGTCACTGTGATGTACGGCAGGCGGAAGTTCTCCAGCGAACGCTTCACCAGCTGCTTGCACGCCTCGGCGGAGGACACGCGCTCGCCCATGTACAGGTGCAGCACGGTGCCGCCGGTGTACTTCTTCTGCAGCTCCTCCTGCTCGGCCAGCGCCTGGAACGGGTCGGACGTGTAGCCCACCGGCAGCTGCGAGCTGTTGGTGTAGTACGGCTCGGCCGCAGTGCCCGCCTGAATGATGCCCACATAGCGCTTGCGGTCCTCGCGCGCAAAGCGGTACGTGGTGCCCTCGGCCGGCGTGGCCTCCAGGTTGTACATGTGGCCGGTCTCCTCCTGGAACTCGACCATCTTCTCGCGCACGTGGTCAAGCACGCGAATGGCCATCGCGCGGCCCTCGGGACCGGTGATGTCGTACGCGTCGTGGCTGAAGTTGCGAATCATCTCGTTCATGCCGTTGACGCCGATGGTGGAGAAGTGGTTGCGCAGGGTGCCCAGGTAGCGCTTGGTGTACGGGAAGAGGCCCGCGTCAATCAGGCGCTGAATCTCCTTGCGCTTCAGCTCAAGCGACGTCTTCGCAAGAACCAGCAGGTAGTCGAGCTCCTCCAGCAGCGCCTCTTCGTCGCCCTGGTGCTTGAAGCCCAGGCGCGCCATGTTCATGGTCACCACGCCGATGGAGCCGGTCTGCTCGGCCGAGCCAAACAGGCCATTGCCGCGCTTCAGCAGCTCGCGCAGGTCAAGCTGCAGGCGGCAGCACATGCTGCGCACCATGTTGGGCTCGAGGTCGGAGTTGACGAAATTCTGGAAGTACGGCAGGCCGTACTTGGCCGTCATCTCAAACATCAGGTCGGCATTGGGGCTGTCCCACGGGAAGTCCTTGGTGATGTTGTAGGTGGGAATGGGGAAGGTAAACACGCGGCCCTTGGCGTCGCCCTCGGTCATGACCTCGATGAACGCGCGGTTGATCATGTCCATCTCTTCTTGCAGGTCGCCGTAGGTGAAGTCCACCGGCTTGCCGCCCACCAGCGGCACCTGGCGGCGCAGGTCCTCGGGGCAGGTCCAGTCAAAAGTCAGGTTGGAGAAGGGCGTCTGCGTGCCCCAGCGGCTGGGGACGTTCATGTTGTAGACGAAGCCCTGCATCTCCTGCTTGACCTGGTCATACGTCAGGTGATCGACGCGCACGAACGGCGCGAGGTAGGTGTCGGTAGAGCTGAACGCCTGAGCGCCGGCCCACTCGTTCTGAAGCGTGCCGAGGAAGTTGACCATCTGGCCCATGGCGGCGGAGAGGTGCTTGGGAGGCGCGCTCTCGACCTTGTTGGGCACGCCGTTAAAGCCCTCGTTCAGCAGGGTGCGCAGGCTCCAGCCAGCGCAGTAGCCCGAAAGCATGTCGAGGTCGTGGATGTGCACCGAGCCGTTGCGGTGCGCCTCGCCCACCGCGGGCGGGTACACGTGGCTGAGCCAGTAGTTGGCAATGACCTTGCCGGACACGTTAAGGATGAGGCCGCCCAGGCTGTAGCCCTGGTTGGCGTTGGCGTTGACACGCCAGTCGGCGCGGCTGAGGTACTCGTTGACGGAGCTGGTCACGTCGATGTAGGTCTCACGGTCGCGGCGGGTCTGGCTGCGCTTCTCGCGGTAGACGATGTAGGCGCGCGCCGTCTCGAAGTGATTGGCGGTGATGAGCGTCTGCTCGACGATGTCCTGAATCTCTTCGACGGTGGGCGCCGCGCCCTGGAAGCGGTGCGCGATGACCTTGCAGGCCTGTCCGGAGAGGATGATGGCCTCATCGGGACCAAACTCGCCGGTTGCGGCACCGGCCTTCTCGATGGCGGCCGTAATCTTTGACTGGTCAAAGCTGGTCAGCGAGCCGTCGCGCTTGACGATTGACGTGGGGTAATAGATGGGAGACATGGGCCCTCCTCGGCACAGCGGGTGTCTCGTGGTTGGCGATTGAGCAAGAACCACCATACCTTGCGCATGTTACCGTTTCAAGACCCAATATCTTGTGGTTAAAAAGGTGTCGCCGTTCGCGGAATGAAGCCGTGGTAGGAGCGGCAGTTAGTCCTTCGCGATGTCCGAGCGCAGCTTCATGAGGCGTTCACGAAGTATCTGGTAGCGCAGGTGCTTCTCTTCCTTGGCAAAATGGGTGTCACGCGACTGCTCGACTACATGCTCATAGTCTAGTTTTTGATTGCCAAACTGCTCGCTGGTCAAATCGAATACGCAACCATCGACGTCATTAAAGCAGTGGTAGTTGCCATCGCCCAGCGGCACTCCGTACACCTTGCCGCCAAAGAGGTCCTGTACGAGAAACGCGGTGATGGAACACTGGCCCAGCGTGCGGTTGTCCTCGCTCCAACGCTCGCGCATGCGCGGGGCGCACGTCTCGGCGCACCAAAGCTTGCTGAGCTGATCGTACATGTCGCACGGCGTAAAACCGTCTTTGTCAAAAACCTGTGCTTGTTGCCATCCGTAGAAGCAATACATGGGTATCCTCTCCTTAGCGCGTGATTTCCCTGTATCTTACACGCGGCGTGCCCGTGGGTGAGCGACGTAAGAGGGCCTATGGACGAAGAGCTGGTAGCGACACCTGAAGTTGCCATGGCGGCCAATGAAGCCGATGTGGCCGAGGATGCCGTTGACAAGGCAGATAAGGAAGCCTCCGGCGCCCTTGCCAAGGCCGAACACGCGGCCAAGGTAGCGGGCCAGGTTGCGGCTGCTACGGTCTTGGCCACGTCGCTTACGGCCGTGCTGAGCGAGCCGCCGCGCGCCGATCTGATCACGCTGCCGGAACCCACGCCCATCGTGCAGATCTACAACCCCTACGCGGACGAGGTCGAGCCCGCGGAAACCGAGGAAGACGACACCGAGCCCAACCGATGGAAGCGTCTGCTGAAGATTCTGCGCATGCTCGCCGTGGCGCTACTGATTGCAGCTTCGATTGCGTTTGGCCTGCTTAAGGGCTGTGCCTCGTGCAGTGCAGGCTTCCTGCTGCCGCCCGACGAGCCCCCTCAGGAAGAGCAAGCAGACCAGTCCCAGTAAACGCAATTTTGGTCCCTGACTCCTAAATTGCGTCTAGGCGGTACGGGTGGCGTGGGACCACCAGCCGTGGGCGGCGGCCATGGCGGCTGCGCGCTCTGCAGCCTCATCGCTTTCGCAAATGCCAAACACGCAGCTGCCCGAACCAGTGACCTGCGCGGCAAGCACGCCCTCGCAGGCGCGCAGCGTGTCCACCACTACCTGTTCCTCCGCCTCAAGCGCGCACGCCGCGGGCGCCAAGTTGTTGTACAGCGCCTGGGCAACCAGCCGCACGTCAGAGGCCTCAAGCGCCGCAGCCATTGCATCGACGGGCTCGGGTGCGATGGGGTTACGGTCAAACTCCGCGTAGGCCGCGGGCGTCGACACGCCACCAGCCGGCCGAGCAAGCACCACGGGCACACCCACCAGCGGTGGATACGTCCGCCTCAGGTTGTCGCCCACGCCGTCGAGCCACGACGGAACCGGATGCAGGAAGAAGGCCACGTCGGCGCCAGCGCTGCGCGCGATGGCCAGCACGCGCGGGTCGTCCAGATCAATACCCCACAGCTCGCAGAGGCCGCGCAGGATGGTTGCCGCGTCCGTAGACGCGCTCCCCAGACCACTCTTGTCAGGAATGTTGCGCACCAGGACAATCTGCGCGCCTGCCTCAATACCAAACTCGTCAGCCAGCTTGCGCGCGATGCGCGCCGCCAGCGTACGCTCGCTCGGCACGTCCAGCTCGGGAACAACCGTCACCATAATCTCGTCCGCCGGCGACACCGTGACCTCGTCATGCAACTCGAGCGCAATCATGACAGAGTCAGCACGGTGATAGCCGCGCTCATCTCTGCCTTCGTAGATTCCAAGATGCAGATTTACCTTGGCGTGGGCAGCCAACGAAATGGTGCCAGCCATGTCAGCCTCCCGCCTACTGCAGGGGCTCTTCGGGCGTGAAGTCAAGAATACGCTCGCCCGTGTTGATGTCGTACAGCTCGACCGTGTTGGTCAGCACGTCAACGTACTGGTAGGACTGACGCGCACGACGGCCGCGGCGCTCCTCAACCTCAACCACAAACAGCGAAGGATGGGCACCGACCAGCGTGCCTGTCCGTTCGACGATGCGCGAACGTCCCATATTTGCGCGAACTTTGATGCGCTGGCCCTGAAGCGCGACCAGCTCGTCGCGAATATCGTCTACCCTATTGACGGACGGAATCTCGGTATCCATCTAATCCTCCGGTATGCCGCGCGGCCTCGCGCGGCAGCATTGTGGTGAGCATATAATTCTACCTTAGGATTCTTGACTTCACGAAAGGCAGACATGAACGAACAGCGTATCCGCCGCGTTCTAGACAATCTTGAGGAAATGGGCCTCTCGCAGGCGCTTATCTGCGACCCGACGTCCATCAAGTATCTGACCGGCTACTACACCTTTCCGCACGAGCGATTCTTTGCCCTGCATCTTTCGCCGCAGGGCGCCACGCTCTTCTGCAACAAGCTCTTTCCCGACGCGACGGGTTTTGCCGACCGCCTGATCACCTTCACCGACACCGACGACCCGCTGCCGCTGGTGGCCGATGTCTGCGCAAGTGGCGAGGCCCTGGGCGTTGACAAGGACCTGCCGGCCCGCTGGCTGCTACCGCTGATGCAGCTGGGTGCCGCGCGTGGCTTCGAGCTGGCGTCTACGGCCGTAGATGCCGCGCGCTCGGCCAAAGATGCCGAAGAGCGGGAGCTGATGCGCAAGGCGAGCCAGCTGAACGATGAGGCCATGGGGTGGCTTGCCGCACAGGTGCACGAGGGCGTGACCGAGCGCGCCATTGCCGAGGGACTTTTGGGCTGCTACCGTCGGCTGGGCTCTGACGGCTATTCGTTTGATCCCATCGTGAGCTTTGGCGCCAATGCGGCAGATCCGCACCACGAGCCCGATGACACGGCCTTCGTTCCCGGGCAGACAGTACTTTTTGATGTGGGATGCCTGTGGCAGGACTACTGCTCGGACATGACGCGTACGTTCTTTACCGCCGAGCCGACGGCGCATCAGCTTGAGGTGTACGAGACCGTGCGTCGCGCCAACGAGGCCGCAGCCGCCATCGTGGCGCCGGGCGTCGAGTTTGCGCAGATCGATGCGGCCGCACGCGACCTCATCACCGACGCGGGGTATGGCCCGTACTTCACGCACCGCCTAGGCCACCAGATTGGCCTGCAGGCGCACGAGCCGGGCGACGTCTCAGGCAGCCATCACGAGCCGGTCCGCCCGGGCCAGATCTTCTCCATCGAGCCGGGCATCTACCTTGAGGGCGATATCGGCGTGCGCATCGAGGACCTCTGCCTCGTCACCGAGGACGGACACGAGATTCTGAACCACTACCCGCACGAGGCCACCGTCCTGCAGGTGTAGCTGAGACGCTGGGGGTAGCCCCTTTTCCGCACCG
>DJXA01000062.1 GCA_002449555.1 Atopobiaceae bacterium UBA7016
TAGAGGCCGATGAGCGCGGCAAACATCAAAAGCATCGTGACCGGCGACGCGTCGGGCGTGAAGATGCCCGTCATGGTAAGCAGGCCCACGTAGATGAGACGCCACTGCTCGCGAAAAGTCTTGTACGGGACGATGTGCAGGATGGACAGGTAGAAGATCACGAGCGGCAGCTCGAAGGCGACGCCAAAGCCCACCTCGAGCAGCATCATGATGTTCAGGAAGTCCTCGGCGTTTGCCACCACGTCAGCGAAGTCGAGCGTCTGGTTGAGCAGCCAACCGAAGGCCGCGCGCTGGATGACGAGGTAGCAGAAGATCATGCCCATGAAGAAGAGGGCCACCATGGCGGCAACCGTCGGCACGACCCACTTGCGCTCGTTGGTGTGAAGCGCCGGCAGGAAGAAGCCCATGGCCTCCCAGATGATGATGGGCGTGCAGATGATGACGCCAAAGAAGATGGCCACCTTGAAGCGGACGGTGAAGCCGCCCAGGGCGGTAAGGACCGTCAGGCGCGTGCCTTCAGGCAGTGCCGTGCGGATGGGGTCCATCATCATATCGATGAGCGTTGGCGTGGCAAAGTACACGATGACGGCGGTCACCAGTACCGACACGATCACGATGGTCATGCGTCGACGGAGCTCACCAAGGTGATCCATCAACGGCATGCGTGCTGGTCCGATAGGCATAGGTAGTTGAGGGCGCGCGGTTAGGCCTCGCTCTCGTCCTCCTTCCCGGGCTCGTCGGTCTGGGGCGTTTCGGCAGGAGCCTCGGCAGGAGCGGGCTCAGCCTCGGGCTCGGGCTCCGGCGTGGGCTCGGCCTTCGGAGCGCGCTTGCGCGGCGTCATGGCGTAGAGCGCAGCCACGCTGTTCTCGGCGGGAGCCGTTTCGGGTTCTGCGGCCGCCGGCTCGCTCGCAGGCTCGGCCTTGGGCTGGTCGGCATCCTCGTCCGCCTCGGACGCAGGCGCGTCTGCGTCCTGCTCGGCAGCCTCTGCCGCGGCCTTCTCGGCCTCCTCCTTCGCCTTCAGCTCTGCGTCGGCCTTGGCCTTACGCTCGGCCTGCAGACGCGCCTTGCGCTCGGCAAACGTCTCGGTCTTGCGGCCCGCAACCTCGGCATCAGAGCCTTCGATGTCCGCGTCGTCGTCGAGGGCGGCCTTCTTGGCGGGCGCGTTCATCGCGTCGTTCAGCGGGTCCATGACCTCGGCCTGAACAACCTGCTGGAAGCCCTCTTGCGCCTCGCGGAACTGCCGCAGGGCGCGGCCGATGGTCCTGCCCATGCCGGGCAGCTTATCGGGGCCAAACAGCAAGAAGCCGAAGACCACGATGATGACTAGCTCGGTCTCTCCAATGCCAAACACCGAGACGCTCCTCTCGTGTCAGTGATGCGTTCCTTACGTTCGGTCTACTCCGCGGCGTCGCGCACACCAAGCTCGACGTCGAGGCCCAAGAGGCCCAGCACACGAGCCACGTTGCGCTGCGGGCGCTCAACCGAGACGGTAACGCCCTGCTCCTCGCCGCGATGCACCGTTCCCACCAGCACGCCAATGCCGGTGGAGTCAATGTAGGGCACCTGCGAGATATCGATGCGTACGTGCTGGTTCGCCAAACCGGCGGCGTGCGTCAGCGCCTCGTCAAGCGCCTCACGAAGCTCGGGCGCGTTGGACACGTCCACCTCGCCCTCAACCGTTACGAGCATGTCCTGCTCGACCGCGGCAGCATTGATGAGAAGACTCATGCTATCTCCTTGCTGTGGGGTGCCAGTCGGCACCGCTTAGTTGTTTGTACCCGTCGACTCGGCGTCCGTGTCAGTCGTTTCCGTCTCGGCGTCGGCGGTTGCTTCGGCGTCAGCGGACTCGTCGGTTGCCTCGGACTCTTCCTCCACGCCGTTCAGCGCGTCAAGGCGCGACTGCGCATAGCTCTTGGCGCCGCCCTCGTCGTCGGGGTCGGCCGCGATGGCACGCTCATAGGCAAGCGCCGCTGCGTCGGGGTTGGTCATCTCGTAAATCATGCCGAGGTTTGCCCATGCAGAGGCGCACTCGGCATCCTCGGCCACGATGGCCTCAAGGCTTTCCTGAGCGGTCGTGATGTCGCCCTCATACAGGTCGCAGAGCGCGCGGTTCACCTTCACGTCGGAATCGTTCTCAATGGCCAGATAGCGGTCAAGGTACTCGCGCGCCTTGGTGAAGAGCTCTGCCGAGTGCGTAGCTGCGTTCTCATCGGACACATACGCGCTGGAAGCGTAGCCCCAGTTCAGGTACTGGTTGCCCAGCTGCAGCAGCGTGTCAAGGTCGTTGGGGCTCTCGTTCAGGGTCTGCTCGAGCTCGTCGATGCCCGAACCATACATGGCGTCAATCTGCTCGGCGGTAACCTCGCCACTCGTGATTGCATTCTGCGCCTCAGAGGCTGCCTTGGCGTTTCGGGCACCGGTCACAATGGACGCCAGCGACGGAATCATCATGGACAGCACCAGCAGGACTGCAAAGGCGCTAATCGCCACGTTGCGAATGGCCTTCTTGCGGTCAGCCTTGGTCTTTGCGATCTCCTCGGGGGTCTCGGGACGACGCACCTTGGCGCGAGCCAGTCGCTTCGGCTGCGTCGTGGTTTTCTTCTCAGTATCTGTGGCCATACGGCTCGCTCCCTTGCTCAATACCTACATACGCTCATCAGCATAGGACGAGCGCCCGC
>DJXA01000225.1 GCA_002449555.1 Atopobiaceae bacterium UBA7016
CCCTTGGCAGCGGTGTCCTTGATGAAGGTGTAGGCCTGGTCGGCGTTGATGACCGTCTGCTTGAGGTCAAGGATGTAGATGCCGTTGCGCTCGCCGAAGATGTACGGCTTCATCTTGGGGTTCCAACGACGGGTCTGGTGACCGTAGTGGCAACCGGCCTCGAGCAGGGTCTTGATGTTGATCTTGACAGCCATGATAACCTCCTATGGTTGGTCCTCCGCGTGAGGTCATCCCCCTTGAACCACCCAGGACCTGGCTTTGAGCCCCGGGCACCGTGGCCTTGGAGTCGTCACGCGTGCGAATTGAAGCTGTGCGGTTGCACAGCAGTCAATGAGTATAGCATCGAATACGTTACTGTGTGGTGCAAAACCGCACCTCATGGCCGCTCCACATGCGCCCTTGTGGCTGCAGGTACGCTACTCGCCACGGGGATGCGCCTGCCGAGCAGCATCACGGAGCCTATCCACCGACAGATGCGTGTAGATCTGCGTGGTAGAGAGGCTCGCGTGGCCGAGCAGCTCCTGTACGCTGCGCATATCCGCGCCACCGGCCAAAAGCTCAGTCGCGTAGGTGTGCCGCATGGCGTGCGGCGTCAGCGAGCCGTCAAGCCCCGCAAGGGTCACATGGCGCTCGAAGCAGGTGCGCAGGGCATTGGCGCTCATGCGGTTACCGCGCGTGGAGACGAAGAGCGCCTGCGTGGGCGTATCCTTGCCGTGCGCTGCCAGCTGCGGGCGCGAAGTACTGAGGTAGGTGCGTAGCCATTCCAGGCACGTGTCATACAGCGGCACGATGCGCTCCTTTGAGCCCTTGCCGAAGAGCCTCACCTGGGCATTCGAGACGTCGACGTCACGAACGTCCAGCCCCGACACCTCAGAAATGCGGGCGCCTGAGGCGTAGAGCAGCTCGAGGAAGGCGCGGTCGCGCACCCCCACCACGTCGCTCGTGTCGCACGTCTCCATGAGCGCCGCCGCGTCGGCGTAGGTCATGGTCTTGGGAAGCGTGCGGGCAAGCTTGGGGCTGGCGACGGCCGCGGCAGAGTCCTTGTCGGTGATTCCCTCGTGCACGAGCCATCGGTACAGGGCACGTACGGCGGACAGGTGCCGATTGATGGTCTTTGAGGCATACCGTGCGCGGGAGAGCTCGCCGAGGAACCTCCGAAGCTGTCGGTGCGTGACCTCAAGCGGCCGCACCCCCTCGCGCTCGGCCCAGTCGCAATAGGCCTCAAGGTCGGTGCGATAGGCGCGCACCGTGTTCTCAGAGAGGTTGCGCACCGACGAGAGATACGTGAGAAAGCGCTCTACGTAGGCGCGGAACTGCTCCTGCTCCTCTGTCCGCCGTTGGGTGCACACGGTGTCAGTTGCCCTACTCCGCGGCGCCGTCTGTTGCCGCCTCGTCAAGCGCCGCAAGGTTGAGCTCCTCGAACAGCTCTCCCCTCTTTGAGAGCTCCTCGCGCAGGTCGGCCCGGGCGCGCGCGGCATAGGCCGCGTAGCGGTCGCGCTTGCTGCGGCGCTTGCCCTCGAGCGGCGGAAAGATGCCGAAGTTGACGTGCATGGGCTGGTACGGCTTGGTCTCGGGGTTGGTGGCGTAGCTCACCAGTGCGCCGAAGGCGGACGTGCGCGGAAGCGTGAGCCTCTGCTTTCCCGTGAGGTCCGCGTAGGTGTTCACTGCCGCAAAGAGGCCCGAGGCGATGGCCTCCACGTAGCCCTCCGTGCCCGTAATCTGCCCGGCCAGGCGAATCGTGGCGCCCGGAATCGCGAAGCTCGCATCAAGCACGCGCGGAGCGTCGACGAACGAGTTGCGGTGCATCACGCCATAGCGCGAGAACGTGGCGTCGGCAAGCCCCGGAATGAGCCTAAAGACGCGCGCTTGCTCTCCCCACGTGAGGTTGGTCTGGAATCCCACCAGGTTGTAGGCGGTGCGCTCAGCGTTCTCTGCGCGAAGCTGCACGGCGGCCCACGGACGATGCCCCGTGCGCGGATCCACCAGTCCCACCGGCTTCAGGGCGCCAAAGCGCAGCGCATCCACGCCCTTGCGGGCAATCTCCTCGACGGGCTGGCACGCCTGGAAGAGGTCGCGCTGCTCGAAGTCGCGCGAGATCACGCGGTCGGCGGCCACCAGCGCCTCGTAGAACGCCTCGTACTCCGCCTTATCCATGGGGCAGTTGAGGTAGTCGCCCGTTCCCTCGTCCTCGTAGCGCGACTGCTCGAAGATGACGGAGCGGTCAAGCGAGTCAGCCTCGACGATGGGCGCCGCAGCGTCGAAAAACGAGAGATGGTCGCCTCCCACACGCTCTGCCAAGGACTGGAAGAGTGCCTCCGAACAGAGCGGGCCCGCCGCGACCACCACGTAGCCCTCAGGGAGCTCCGTTGCCTCACGACGATCTACGGTGATGAACTCCTCACGCTCCACGGCCTCGGTGACGGCAGCTGAGAAGCGATCGCGATCTACGGCGAGGGCGCCACCTGCCGGCACGGCGCATTCGCGCGCGATGCCCAGCAGGCGGCACCCCATGGCGTCAAGCTCCTGCTTGAGGAGACCCGCAGCGCTGTCGGAACGCGTGGCCTTCAGCGAGTTGGAGCACACCAGCTCGGCAAAGCGGTCGGTATGGTGCGCGGGCGACTGAGCAATGGGACGCTGCTCGACGAGCGTGACCGGCACGCCACGAGCGGCAAGCTGCAACGCACACTCGCTTCCCGCAAGTCCGCCGCCAATGATCGTAACGCGCTCCATACTGTTGCTCCCCTCATGGCCGTTCGTCTGGATACACCATTCTAGCGTGTCAGCAGCGTCTCCTTTGAGGGAGCATACCGTCCGTCGGGAAGCCTGGTCACCACACCGCTTGCCTCCAGCTCGGCCATCTTCATCAAGATCTCAAGCGGCTGCGCGCCAAGGCGATTGGCCAGGTCGTCGGTGCGCATGGGCATGGCCACAAGCGCAGAGAGTATGCGGTCAAACTCGCGGCTTCCGCCGCCCGAGAGCAGCCTCATGACGTTGAAGTCAAGCGAGATGCGCATCTCAAGGTCTTCCTCGCTCACGATAGGGAGTGCTCCGTCTACCAGCAGGCGGTTTGCCCCCACCGACTCCGGCGAGAAGATGCTGCCGGGCACCGCATACAGCGTGCGACCCAAGTGCGACGCGCACTCCGCCGTGCTTGACGTGCCCGAGCGCTCCCCCGCCTCGGCAACCATCAACACCTCGCAGAGCCCTGCGATGATGAGGTTGCGTTTCGGAAAACCGGGACGCGTGGGCGGCGTGCCCCAGCGCTCGATGGCCACGATGCACCCGTTGGCAGGCGCTGCCTCAAACACGTCGCGTGAGCTGGCCGGATACACCTGGTCGGCACCTGTGCCGGGAACCACGATGGTGGTGCCACCCGCACGCTGAGCCGCCCTCAGTGCGGCGGCGTCACAGCCCATCGCGCCGCCTGACACTACGGTGATGCCGCATTCGGCGGCGATACGACCCGCCATCTCGGCCACCGCAAGCCCGTAGGGCGTGGCGCGCCTCGCCCCGATGACGGCAAAGGAGCGCGAGGACAGCACCTCCTTTGAGCCAATGCCATAGAGCCGCTTGGGAGGTCGCTCAAGATCAAGCAGCTGCTGCGGATACTCGTCATCCTCGGGCGTCAGCTCCCAGCGCTCCTGCGTCATGTCTGCTACTCGCTTCTCGGTCGGTACGAACATGCCTCGATAACCTCCTCTACGCCGATGACCTCGTGCTCCTGCATGTCAGCGATGGTGCGCGCCACGGCGGCAACGCGTGCAATGCCCCTGCCGCCAAAGCCCTTTCGCTCGGCGAGCGTCTCCAGCACCTCGCGAGCACGCTCCTCCATCGCCACGCCGCTCAGGCCGTTTCCCCTCTTGCTCTCGCGGCTCGTGCGCCACGAGCGATACGTGCGTGCCGCCGTCACGTGCTCCGCCATCTCGGCAGATGACAGGCCTTCACTACCCCGAATGACCTTGCGTGAGCTGGGGCGTGCCACGTCAATGAACACGTCGATGCGGTCCATGAGGGGGCCGCCGATCTTTGCCTGATACGCACCAACTCGCGCCGGCGCACAGGTGCAGGTGTGGCCTGGGTCTCCCAAATGACCACATGGGCAGGGATTCGCGGCAGCCACAAACATGAAGTCCGCGGGGAAGATGTATGCTCCGTCAACGCGCACGATGCGCACCCGCCGGTCCTCGAGCGGCTGGCGAAGCGACTGCAGCGTGGCGTTACTGAACTCGGGCAGCTCGTCAAGGAAAAGCACGCCCTTGTGCGCGAGCGATACCTCGCCAGGCGTCACCGGCTTACCGCCACCGATGAGGCCTGCCGTCGAGATTGAGTGATGCGGAGCCCTGAAGGGACGCCCTCCACCGTCTACGTCGTTGAGCGGCTCCCCCGCAACTGAGTGCAGGAGCATGGCCTCCACGCGCTCCTCCGCCGAGAGCGGCGGCAGAATGGAGGGCATGCGTCGCGCGAGCATCGTCTTTCCCGCGCCCGGAGGCCCCATCATCAGGACGCCGTGGCTTCCGGCCGCCGCAATGACCAAAGCGCGTTTCGCCACCTCCTGGTCGACGACATCGGCAAAGTCGGGGCCTTCGTGGGCGAAGTCGTCAAAGCTCGCTTGCTCGGCAATGCGGGTGCCCGACTCTCCCCTTCCCAACGCGGCCACGCCCCGCTGCATCTCAACAAGCGACGAGATGCAGCGCTCCTTCTCGGAGACCAGCCATCCCGAGGGTTCCTCCTCCGCACGGATCAGCGACAGGTTTCCCTCAGCCGCGAGCAACGCAAACGCCACCGTTCCGCGCACGGGGTTGACGTCGCCACTCAGCCCCAGCTCGCCCACAAACAGGCAGTCTTCAAGCCCCGCCTGCGGTATCTGCTTTGAGCACGCCAATATTGCCACGGCAATGGGCAGGTCAAGGCCGGTTCCCGTCTTCTTGATCTCTCCGGGAGCCAGATTGACCGTCACGCTTGCCCGCGGCATCGTGAAGCCGCACTGGTTGATGGCGCACCGCACGCGCGAGATGGCCTCGTGCACGCTCGTGTCGGCCATACCCACGATGTGCACGCCCGGAAGCCCTCCCGTAAAGCTGACTTCGACGCTGACCGGCACCGCCTCTGCGCCACGCACCACCGCAGAGCGCACGCTGAAGGAGGGCATGCTAGTCCTCCCAGATGTAGGCGTTGATCAGATGGCGCA
>DJXA01000140.1:0-709 GCA_002449555.1 Atopobiaceae bacterium UBA7016
CTCGGCGGGAAGCTCGCCTACCAGCGAGACCTCCTTGGGAACGGTGTCGGTGGTCATCACCGCGCGTGCGGCCGCATGCGCATGGTCAGTGTCAGCCCCAAGCGCGGCGACGGCGGCGGGAGCACCGTCGAGGTACGGATCGATAGCCTGCTGCTGCCCAATCACGCCCGTCGAGGCAACCAGGATCTGCTCCTCAGGGCAGCCGAGCGCATCTGCCAGTAGCTTTGCGGACTGCTTGGCGATGGCGAGACCCTGCTCACCCGTAGAAGCGTTGGCGTTGCCCGAGTTGAGCATCACCGCACGCGCCACTCCCGCGGCAGCACGGGGACGCGACACCTGCACGGGAGCCGCGCAGAAGCGGTTCTGGGTGAAGGTCGCCGCGCACGTGCAGGCCTCGTCAGCGGCAACCACCGCAAGGTCAAGGCGGTTGGGGTCGGCGCGGAAGCCGGCGTGGGTGCCAGAGGCCTTCACGCCCTGGGCGGCGCAGACGCCACCCTCGCAGAAGGCAAACCCGAAGGTGGCCGGGTCCACGTCGGGCGGGGTGAACGAAAGGGGTTGCACGTCAGCCATGACAAGCTCCTATGCAAATAAGCGAATACGTAGTTTCAAAACCCTAGCATACGAATAGTTCAATTCATAAAGCTGCATCTAGGCGTTTTCCAGTAGAAACAAAGCTCAACCGTCACGCGCCTGCGGATGGGGGAGTATC
>DJXA01000140.1:819-10479 GCA_002449555.1 Atopobiaceae bacterium UBA7016
GATACTCCCCCATCCGCAGGCGCGTAAGCCTTACAGCATCAGGCCTTCGAACGTGTAGCGGCCGGGCTCCTGAGCAGCGAGGCGCTTAGCCGCAGCGACGGCGCCATTGACGAAGATCTGGCGGCTTGCCGCGCGGTGCGTCAGGCAAACCTCCTCGTCGGTACCAAAGAAGTGCACCTCGTGCGTGCCGGCAACCGTACCGCCGCGCAGCGCGTGCATGCCAATCTCGCGAGCCGGGCGCGCGCCCACCATGCCATCGCGGCCGTTCACCACGTCGCACGCACCGTCGGGGTCGACGGCAGAGAGCAGCAGCTTGGCAGTGCCGCTGGGCGCGTCCACCTTCTGGTTGTGGTGCGTCTCGACGATCTCCACGTCAAAGCCCTCGAGCACCTGGGCAGCCTCGGCCACCAGGCGACGCAGCACGGCCACACCCAGCGAGTAATTGGCGCTCCACATGACGGGCATGGTCTGCGAGAGCTCGTCCAGCACGGCCTGGTCGGACGCATCAAGGCCCGTGGTGCCGCTCACCAGCGCGGCGGGGTTACGACGCAGGTACGCGGCCAGGTGCGGCAGCATCTCGCGATTGGTGAAGTCAATCACCAGGTCGGCGGCGGGAACGGCGTCGCCCGCGTCAAGAGCGTCCACGTCCTCGATACCCACCTGGCCCACCAGCTCGAAGGCCTCGTCGGCCTCGACGGACGCGCGTACGAGCGCGCCCATGCGACCGTTGCCGCAGACCAGTGTACGAATCGCGTTAGCCAAGGAGACCAGCCCCCTTCAGTGCGGCCTCGACGCGCGCCTCGTTTGCCGGGTCCATCGGCCAGAGCGGCTGACGGTACACGGGGCTGATGAGGCCCATCTTGGCGAGGGCGGCCTTCACGGGAATGGGGTTGACCTCGCAGAAAAGCGAGTGGATGAGCTCAAGGTTGTCGATCTGCGTCTTGCGAGCGCGCTCGACGTTGCCCGCGACCCAGTCGGCGCAGAGGTCATGCACGGTCTGCGGCGCGACGTTGGCCCACACGCTGATGACGCCCGAGCCGCCGAGCGACATGAGCGGCACGATGATGTCATCGTTGCCCGAGAACATCTTGAAGTCGCTGCCCAGGTACTGCGCAGCCATGGTGGCGTAGCTGATGGAGCCCGAGGCCTCCTTGATGGCCCACGCATTGGGATGCTCGCGCAGGCGGGCGAGGTTGCGCTCGCTGATGGAACAGCCCGTCCGGCCAGGGATGTTATACAGGATGCAGGGCACGCTCACCTGGTCCATGACCGTGGTGAAGTGGCGATAGATGCCCTCCTCGTTGGACTTGTTGTAGTACGGCGTGATGAGGAGCAGACCGTCGATGCCACGCTCAACGAGGCCGAGCGACTTGTTCATGGACTCAGCTGTGGAGTTGGAGCCCGAGCCGCCGATGACGGGGATACGGCCGGCCACGTGGTCGATGACGAACTTGGCAACCTCGAAGTCCTCGCGGTCGGTCATCGTGGAGCTCTCGCCCGTGGTGCCCAAGACGAGGATGGCGTCGGTGCCGTTCTCCAGGTGGAAGTTGACGAGGCGGTCAAGCGCCTCCCAGTCAACGGACTTGTCCTCCTTGAACGGGGTGACGAGGGCGACGATTGAGCCGGTGAGGTTGGTCATATCCATGAGGTTCTCCTTCTTGAACAGGGATTTGTTTGGGAAGCGCTATACGAAACGACGTCCAAGGGGCTTCAATCCTTGGGCGAGCGGCAAAGAACCGTCATGTATGTGCCACGTGTTTCCCATGATCCATCCCCTCCTTCTTGCCGGCTTGCGATGCGCCAGCCTCCGCCAAATGCGCGAGGGGATAGCGCTCCCGCAGGCAGTCCTGCAGACAGTCCTGAGGGTGTTCCCCACAGGCCCACCCCGTGGCTGCGCCCAGACACGAAGTTCGGCGGATTAGGCCTCCCGCGAGGTCAGTGCCTGCCGGCTCGCTCGCGCTCATCCTTTCCGCGCCTCTATCACTGATGCAACCATACCGCGCGCGCGATACGGGTGGTTGAGGTGGTTACACGATGGAAGCAATGGTGAGGGTGCATCCGGCGGAGCTTCCGCTTGATGCGACCAAACCGGGGCCCCGCACTGTCTCTTCCAGCGGAATTTCCGCCCAATGCGACCGAACTGGGGCCTGTACCGTCTTTTTGAGCGGGGATCCCGCCCGATGCGACCGAACTCAGCCTTTCAACGTCGCATTGAGCTCGCTTTGCCTTACGCCTCGTCGTGGTCGAGGTCAAAGATCTTAATGCAGACGCCACCCGGCGCGGGATGCCCCTCGGCACGGAAGTGAGCGCCGTGGAAATACGACGCCAGCGTAGGGCTGTCCGTCATGAACGTTGGCGTGGCGTGGAAGGGCGACGGGTTGCTCCCCCGCTCGAAGTAGGCGTTGTTCTCAACGTACAGGTGACAGGGAGCGCCGTCACGGTCCACGCCCTCGATGACGTAGCGAGCGCACATGTGGCGCACACCCGCCGCGTCAGTTACCTGCACATCCACGCCACCAGGGCGAACCGTACCCGTGATAATGCCTGTAGCCTCACCTGCGAAGGGCAGGATGGTGACCTTCCCGTTGCTCGTAGCAAACGAGGTGCAGTCCTCGCGACGGATCGTGACGGCAATCTCAAGAACGGGCGCAGCTGACATGGCGGTCTCCTTACGCAGGTAATCGGACGTGGATCCTTGACAGAAGTGTACATTCTGGAGCGACTATTCGGGCTCTTCCAAAGGCCGAATAACCGAGCCAGCATGCACACTTCCCTCCCCGGCAGACCCACAGCGCGGCCAGGGGCTACGCAAAACCGCAGGGAACGGGCCACAGCCTACAGGCTCCCCGCCAGCGCAACGATGGCGTCCGCCGTCTGCCCCTGTTGCTCTTCGCGCGAGATGGTTGCCGTACCGTCACCCCGTTGCTCGCCATAGTTGCCGAAGTGCGCATGGTTTCCGCCCTCGATGGCCAGCTCCTCAGAGCCAGCGGGGAGGTTTCCTCGCGCCTCCTCATATGCCGCGCGGTTAAGCACGCCGTCAGCGCTGCCCGTAATCG
This sequence comes from Atopobiaceae bacterium UBA7016, assembly GCA_002449555.1. Lineage (GTDB taxonomy): Bacteria > Actinomycetota > Coriobacteriia > Coriobacteriales > Atopobiaceae > UBA1367. The sequence goes on from DJXA01000140.1 coordinate 3,876, forward strand.
TAAGCACGCGAAGGTCGCTCGACGAGACGTCCGATGCCGAGTACGCCGCAAGCAGCACGAGCGCATCGGCAGCATCCGGATTCCCCGCGAGGTACTCACTCGCCGCCACGCCGCCCAGCGAGTGACCGGCTAAGACCCAGTGCTCGATATCGGGGAACTGTTCCGCCGCATCACGCGCCGCCGATATGTCAAACAGTGCGAAGTTGAGCGACGGACGAACGAGCACGCACAGCACTCCCCGCTCCGCACAGCGCATCAGCAACGGCGCATAGGCCTCTGCCTGCACCTTCGCGCCGGGATAGAACACCAGACCCACCGTCGCGTCTCGAGGAACAAAAGCCAAGTCACCCGTCGAAAGCGTCTGCACTTCCACGTCGTCGGTCGAGGCTATCGCCTCAAGGGCTGTGGCATCAGCGTGATAGTAGTCACTGAAGTAAAGCGCTCCCCCGCCCACGACGAGGCTCAACACCAGCGCAACGGGGACCACAAGACGGAACCGTAGCTTGCGCGTCTTGTGGTGGAAGACAAGCATGCCCAGAAGCGCCCCAAGGCCGCCACCCAAAAGGGCAATCGCCAGAAGGGTGCGTTCAGGGATGCGTCGCAGCCCGCGCTGTGCGCGGCGTTTGTCCGCCCCATACATGACAAACGCCGCCACGTTAACAAACGCGAGGTAGATGCCTATCGCTATGGTCTCGACGCTCACCACAACACCCTCTTACATCACACGCTGGCAAGCACGGCAAAGCTCTGGCCGGGCATCGTCAGACACCCTTCTTCGACAGACGGCTGTCCAATCTGGTACACCAGTCGCCTCCCACGGAGGAGTTCGCCCTCGTAGCGCTTCTCCGCAGATGAGGGGTTAACCGCCAAGAGCAACTCTCCCCTGCCGTACACAAACGGTGCCGTGGTCTCGTCCTCATCGATCACCACAAACGGCGCGTCGGCCTGCAGGTCTTCGTACGCATGACGCAACGCGACCAACCTGCGGACCTCCGAGAGCACGGAGCCTTCATCAGCGAGCTGCTCCTCAACGCACGGCGCATCCTGCGACGGATCTACAGGCAGATACAGCTGCTCAGGCGCCGCGTTGGAAAAGCCCATGTTCTCATCGCGGCTCCACTGCATAGGCGAGCGGCTGCCCGTCCTCTGATAGCCGCCCTCCTTGGTGCGCAGGTCAAGGTAGCGCATCCCAATCTCGTCCCCGTAGTAGATGAAGGGCACGCCGGGCATGGTGAGGATGAAGGCATAGGCGAGCTTGAGCTCTGTTGCTGAGAGCGTCCGGGCGGGACGCGGCGTGTCATGGTTGCAGGTGATGAAGCTGATGTAGCCATGCTCCCGCGAACGCTCGTATTTGGGCAGGTAGTCCTGCAGGAAGCGCCGGATGTCGCCGTCTGCGTCGCACCGGAAGTAGCTGTGGTCCCCTCCTTCGGTCTCATAGTCGCGCAGCAAGGTGTTGTAACCATTGCGCTGGTGGTCCAGATAGAAGTCCATGTGAAAGCCCGCCTGGCAGAGGGCCTGGTCTGGGTTGGACCACTCGCTGACCAACGCCGCATCGGGGTAGTCGCAATCCATCATCTCGCGAATCTCTCGCCAGATGGCAGACGTGGCGCTCTTATGTTCGTCGTCGTTCTTCACCAGCGAGTCGGCCATGTCCACACGGAAACCGTCGCATCCCGCGTCCAGCCAGAAGCGCATGACGTCCTTGATGGCCTCGATGGTTGCGCGCGCTTCAGGCGAGTCCGTTGCGCTCATCCAGTGCTTATGGGGATTCAGCCAGCCGTAGTTAAGCGCAGGCTGCGAAGCAAAGAAGTTGAGCATGTACGCACCAGACCGCTCCGTCATGCCAGCAATGTACGGACGCCCCTCCATACCCCAAAGCGCCTCGTCAGTCCAGATGTAGCGGGCTGAGTACTCGTTGGGGTCCGCCTTGGCTGACTCCTTGAACCACGGATGCTGGTCAGAAGTGTGACCCGGCACGAGATCAAGCAGCACGTGAATACCACGGTCATGGGCTTCCTCGAAGAGCTGAATCAGATTGTCGTTCGTCCCGTACCTCGGCGCAACTTGCTTGTAGTCCCGCACGTCGTAGCCCGCGTCCATGAACGGCGAGTCAAAGCAGGGGTTGATCCACAGCGCGTTGCATCCCAGCTGAGAGACGTAGTCGAGGCGCTGAATGATTCCTTGCAAATCCCCAATGCCGTCATCGTTCGAGTCTTGGAACGACTGCGGATAAATCTCGTAGAACACTGCGTCCTTGAGCCATGCAGGTCCCATCATCGCTCCTTCCCCATCTGGGACAAAGGGAGTATCCCCCTTGCCCCAGATCACTGCTCATTGGTGAACGTCAGCACCGCAATGCTGTACGCCGGCAGGCTCAGACTGCCGTTCTCAAACGTAATCTGCTCCTCATTCGTGCCGAGCACCGCCGCCAAGCTCAGGTTGTCGCCCACCGCCGAGAGGCTCTTCTCGATGGGTTGTTCGCGCAGATTCATAACGACGAGCACGTCATCATAGCCGTCGCTCCGCCTGATGAAGGCCGCAACACTCTCGTCACTCACGGCATCCACCGGCTCGGTCTTGCCGCGAGCAATTGCCGGGAAGGCACGACGCACCTTGATAACCTCGCTAAACCATCTCCACAAGGAGAGGTCGTCCGTCATCTGGTCCTCTACCGGGGGGAACTTCATCTGCACTTCATCCATGCCGGAAGGCCCAGCACACATACCCGGTGCACTGGCGTCGTTACTCCAGTACATGGGGGCGCGCTTGTTCTCGTCCTTGCCCGAACCCTTCATGCCGATTTCCTCACCGTAATACATGAAGGAATCGCCCGGCATAAACAGGCTCAACGCATAGGCCATCTTGGTGACCGGCCCATCGTCAAGGGCGTAGTACCCCGCGCTCCTGCCCATGTCGTGGTTGGTGTAGAACGGCGCGTCTACGTAATTCGGATTAACTGCACCATACGCCTCTTCTGCAAGCAGCATGGCGTTCACGTAGTCAGACGCCTTGTAGCTACCGTTCAGCGTCGAGCGAATGATGCCCTCAGAATCCGCAAACGGGAAGTTAAAGAGCGAATCAATACCACTTGCGTACAGGGCAGCAATGGACGTACGGTCAGTCCACGCCTCCCCCACGAGGTAGCAGTTAGGGTTGATGCCCTTGCAGGTCTCACTCAGATAGCGAAGGAAATCGATGTTGCCCTCAGGGTTACCTGTGACGTACGAAGTCACCGCATCGAGTCTGAAGCCGTCCACACCCTTGCCGAGCCAGTAGCTCACGATGTTGGTCACCTCGTCGCGAACCACCTGGTTGCCCAAGTTGAGGTCTGGCATCTCCGACCAGAACCGCGCCTCGTAGTACCACGGCGTTCCGTCGAGCGGGACGAAACCATCAAGGGGCTCGCGCGAGAAGGTGTAGTACCACACATACGGGCAATCCTCAAACACGGGGTCCTGGTCAGGCGGAAGCGTGCGCAGGTAGTCCGTCGCCGCGCGGAACCACGGATGCGTGTCGGAGGTGTGGTTAAGCACTAAATCCAAGAGGACGCGGATCCCACGCGCATGGCACTCGGCAAGCAAGGCCTCGTAATCCTCCAGCGTCCCGAAGCTGGGGTCAATCGCGTAGTAGTCATCCACATCGTACTTGTGGTAGGTGTCCGAGGGGTGCACTGGGGTCAACCACAGCTGGTCAAAGCCCATGTCGCTGATGTAGTCCAGCTTTCCGCGAATCCCGTTCAGGTCCCCGACACCATCGCCGTTCGAGTCGCAGAACGAATAGACAAAGATCTCGTACGTCGTGCGATAGGCGTCGTCAATCACCGCAGGCACAAGGCCCTTGTTGTAGTCGATCATCTGGACAGGAGAGGTCGGCAACACCACACTCCCCTGCCCCTGGTTCGCAACGTATCCCAAAAGGAACAGCAGCGCACACAGGAAGGTCGCTACCCACTCTTTGAAACGTTTCATCATGAGACCTACCCAAGATTCGAAACCCTGAAGTGAAAGGGATGCCCCCTTCCCTGTATAACGGAAAGCGGGTATCCCTTCAAATCCTCGGATATGTTGCCTAACCCTTGACCGCGCCAGACATGCCTTCCACGTAGAACTTCTGCATGTACAGGAACAGAATGGCGATGGGGATGGAAATCAGCACCGCACCAGCTGCGAAGCAGGTGTACCACTGATAGATGTACTCCTTCTGCAGCATGTTCCACAGGCCGATTGCCACGGTGAACTGGTCAGCGTTTGCACGGCACAGGACCTTAGCAAAGATGAAGTCAACCCACGGAGCCATGAACGATGTCATGACGGTATAGATGACGATGGGCTTTGCCAAGGGCAGGGTGATGCGCGTGAACACTTGCCATTTGGTGGCACCGTCAATGATGGCCGCCTCGTCGATGGACCGAGGGATGGTGTCGAAGAAGCCCTTCGAGATCTGGAACCCCAGGCCCGTGCAGGCGCTGTACACCACGATGAGGCCGATCCTGATGGCAGAGCCCTCGGTCAGGCCCATGGACTTGAGGATGAAGTACTGGGCCACCATCGTCATGAAGCCGGGGAACAGGCCCAGAATCATGGCCATGTTCATATAGGTCTTCCGAAACCCAAACCTCAGTCGGCTGAGCGAGAAGGCCACCGACAGCACAAAGAACGTGCTGATGACGCAGCTGACGACCGAGATGATTAAGGTGTTCTTGAACATACGGGGGAAGTTCAAGACATTGCGGTCGGTCAGGAGCTTGACGTAGTTGTTCAGCGTGTACCCCTGCGGCAGGAACGTCTTGGTGTAGGCACCAGGCTCGGCGCGGAAGCTCGTCAGGACAATCCACACGATGGGAAGCAGCCAAATGATTGCCAGCACGGCCAGAAAGATATGCACGAGCAGGTTGATTGCCCTTCTGCGCGGGCTCAGCTTGTTTCTCTCCAACTGGTTATCCATTACATGAACGCCTCCTCGTTCTTATAGGAGCTGGAATTCCTGTACGTAACCAGCGTGATGATTGTCAGGATGACGAAGGTCATGATGCCGATGACGGCGCCGAGGTTGTAGTACTGCTGGTCAATAGTCAGCTTGTAGAGCCAGGTCACGAGCAAGTCTGTCTGACCAGCGGTGTCGCCAACCCGCGTGGGGCCACCGCCCGAGAGCAGGTAGATGACGTTGAAGTTGTTGATGTTACCGACGAAGCTCGAGATGAGGTAAGGCGTGGTGACGAACAGCATGTACGGCAGGGTGATCTTGAAGAAGATCCTCACCGGTCCCGCTCCGTCCATCCTCGCCGCCTCATAGAGCTCTCCGGGGATGTTCTGCAAGATGCCAGTCACCTGCAGCATGGTGTACGGAATGCCTACCCACAGGTTGATGAGGATGATCGTGACCCTCGCCAGTGTGGCGTTTGTCCAGAACGGAATGGGCTCGGTAATCACCCCGAGATTCTGGAGCAGCACGTTCACGGCACCCGAAGGCTGCAGCATGATGTTCATGATCATCAGCGTGACGAACTGCGGGACGGCGATGGTCAGCACAAAGCAGAACCTCCAGAACGCCTTGCCCTTGGTGTCCTTGCGGTTAATGACCATGGCAAGAGCCATGCCAAGGATGTAGTTGAGGAACGTGGCAAAGATGGCCCAGGTGACGGTCCACGCCAAGACGTGCCAGAACTGGCGTCCAATGTTGCCGTTCATGTTCAACACGCGCGCGAACTGGTGCAGGCCGTCCCAGTCAAACAGAATGAGATGCTCACCTTCCTTGGAATAGGTAGTGAACGCCATCGAAATCATGTAGACGAGCGGCACGATGTTGAAGACGAGGATACCGAGGCACGGAAGGGTCATCAGCGTGAGGTGAAGGTTGCCATTGAAGAGGCTCTTCAGATCTTGCCTGAAGCTAGGAACCTCTCCGCCTTCCTCGATACGCTTTTGAAGGCTGAACGAATGGCGCATCTGGATGACCCAAAGCACCGCGATTCCCGCAATGACGAAGCAGGTGATAACCCCTGCCAAGAGTATCTGTTGCGAGTTGTCGCCCGTAGAGTACTCGTAGATCTGCTTTGCTTCGTTCCAGACCTTCCCTTGCGCTTCAGTTCCGAGGCTGGGAAGCATAGCCAGGTTGTGGAAGCCCGTCGTGACCATGTATAGCCAGAAGGCCACCTCCATGAGGAGCACCAAGATGCCCTTCACGATCTGCCGATGCCCCAGCATCCCCGCCCCCATGATGACGGCAGATAGCCTGGTGTAGAGATCACCGTCTCTCAGGGCTTCGCGTACAGTGATTCGGTCTTCATTCATAGTTTCCAACCTTGTTTTCTATGAATACGGTGACGAGTGGCGGCCGGGCCGGTGACCCGGCCACCAGGGAGAGCGCGTTGGCCTTACTGGACTGCGGAGGTGTTCATGGAGGTGTTCATGGCCTCGGTCTTGTCAGCGGCGTTGTCGTGCGTGACGGTGCCGGCAACGAGCTCCTTGCCCATGGATTCGGCGGGCGTCCAGTAGTTGCCCATGTCTGCCTGGAGCGGCTGGACGATGGAGGCGTACGCCATGGTGTCCATCTGAGCCTGAGCGAGCGGATCGTCGACGGTGATGTTGGTGTCGGTCGGGATGAT
>DJXA01000010.1:0-324 GCA_002449555.1 Atopobiaceae bacterium UBA7016
GACACCTATCAGGCTCAGACCGAGCCGCTCATCGAGTACTACGGCGGCAAGGGCATCCTCATCAAGGTTGACGGCGACCGTCCGGTTGACGAGGTCTACGTCGACGTGAAGAAGGAGCTCGGCCTCTAAGTTTCACGCTTTGGCGCCCCGGGAGAGCGGGGCGCTTTTATGCGCAGGCAGCCGGGGGACTGCCTGCGCGCACTGTCCATCCCCACAGCAAAGGAAGCAGCACATGATTCATATTAAGACCCCGCAGGACATCGAGGAGTACAAGGCCGCTGGCTCGCTCTCCAAGGCGGCACTGCGTCTTGCCGGGTCACTTGT
>DJXA01000010.1:545-1040 GCA_002449555.1 Atopobiaceae bacterium UBA7016
ACCATGTTCCTCAACGATGGAGACATCATCTCTATCGATACGGGCGCCACGGTCAACGGTTGGGTGGGCGACAACGCCTGGACCTTCTACGTCGGCAACCCGTCTGACGAGGTCAAGGGCCTGTGCGAGGTCACGCGCGACTGCCTGAAGGCGGGCATCGCGCAGGCAAAGCCGGGCAACCATCTGGGCGACATCGGCTTTGCGGTGCAGTCGCTGGCCGAACGTAACGGCTATGGCGTGGTGCGCGAGTACGTGGGTCATGGCGTGGGCCGTGTCATGCACGAGGATCCCAACGTGCCCAACTACGGCAAGAAGGGACGTGGCGTGAAGCTCCAGGTGGGCATGATCATCGCCATCGAACCCATGATTACGCTGGGCACCTATCGTAACCACGTGCTTCCCAACGGCTGGACCGTGGTCACCGACGACGGTCTGCCCGCGGCCCACTATGAGAACACCATCGCCATTACGGCTGACGGCCCCGTCATCCTGACG
>DJXA01000010.1:1197-4567 GCA_002449555.1 Atopobiaceae bacterium UBA7016
TTGGGGGTAGCCCCTTTTGTTGCTGTGCAACAAAAGGGGCTACCCCCAACGCTGCGCTCATGTGTACAAACCATGCACTTATGGACGAATCGTGAGGATTTCGATAAAATAAACGGTCGCTGTCAAAAGCGAGTAGAAGGTAGGAACGGGTGAGCAAGCAGGACGCAATCGAGCTTGAGGGTACGGTCGTAGAGCCGCTCCCCAATGCCATGTTCAACGTCGAGCTGGAGAACGGCAGGACCATTCTCTGCACCATCTCTGGCAAGATTCGTATGAACTACATCAGGATTCTCCCCGGCGACCGCGTCGTCGTAGAGATTTCTCCGTACGACCTCACGCGAGGCCGCATCACCTATCGCTACAAGTAGGAGACGGCACGCACGACCATCTTCGGGTTGCATGGTCGAGCAGTCACCAGCCTTGGATATTCACGCCTGCGGCTGGGCGAGTAGATAGCGCACGGCAGCTTCCACCTGCTGTGCCACCGGCACCACCAGTACGTATCAGCACTACGGAAGGAAAGACAGATGAAGGTACGTCCTTCGGTCAAGAAGATGTGCGACAAGTGCAAAGTCATTCGTCGCCATGGCAAGATCTACGTCATCTGCGAAAATCCGCGCCATAAGCAGCGTCAAGGCTAGAGAGGAGCACCACGTTGGCCCGTATTAACGGTGTCGATCTTCCGCGCGACAAGCGCGTTGAGATCGGTCTCACTTACCTTTACGGAATCGGCCAGACCCGCGCGACCAAGATTTGCGCAGAGGTTGGCATCGACCCGTCCACTCGTGTCAAGGATCTCACCGAGGATGAGGTGACCAAGATCCGTGACTATATCGATGCTCACTACACCGTCGAGGGCGATCTTCGCCGCGAGACCAAGCAGAACATCGACCGTCTTATGTCCATCGGCTGCTACCGTGGCCTGCGTCACCGCAAGGGCCTGCCCGTCCACGGCCAGCGCACCCACACGAACGCTCGTACCCGCAAGGGCAAGCGTCGTCAGATCGGTGCAAGGAAGAAGGGCTAAGGAGTAGACCATGGCGAAGAAGCAGCAGAAGGTCGTTCGCGTTCGCCGCGCCGACCGCAAGAACATCGCTGTGGGCCAGGCCCACATCAAGAGCACGTTCAACAACACCATCGTTTCGATCACCGACCCCCAGGGCAACGTGATCTCTTGGCAGTCCGGCGGCACCGTCGGCTTCAAGGGCTCCCGTAAGTCCACGCCGTTCGCGGCTCAGCTTGCCGCCGAGACGGCCGCCAAGGCCGCCATGGAGCATGGCCTGCGCAGGGTTGCCGTGTTCGTCAAGGGCCCCGGCTCTGGTCGCGAGACGGCCATCCGTTCCCTCCAGGCCGCTGGCCTCGAGGTCTCGGGCATCCAGGACAAGACCCCCATTCCGCACAACGGTTGCCGTCCGTGCAAGCGTCGTCGCGTGTAGGTAAGGAAGGACAGTAGCAATGGCAATTGATAGGACCCCTGTCCTCAAGCGCTGCCGTCAGCTTGACATTGACCCCGTCGTCATGGGCATCAACAAGAAGTCCAACCGTCAGCCCAAGCAGCGTCGTCGTCAGCAGAGCGAGTACGGCCAGCAGCTCCGTGAGAAGCAGAAGGCCAAGTTCATCTATGGCGTTCTCGAGAAGCAGTTCCGTAGCTATTACGACAAGGCTATGAAGCTCGACGGCATCACCGGCGACAACCTGATGTCCATCCTCGAGAGCCGTCTCGACAACGTCGTGTTCCGTCTGGGCTTTGCGCGCACCCGCAAGGAGGCCCGTCAGACCGTCCGTCACGGCCACATCACCGTCAACGGCAAGCGTCTCGACATTCCTTCGTATCGCGTGAAGGCCGGCGACGTCATCGCCGTGGCCAACAAGGCCAAGGATCTGCTTCCCATCAAGGAGGCTCTCATCTCCTCCGAGAGCATGGCCGTCCCCGGCTGGCTCGAGGTTGACATCGAGAAGCTCCGCGGAACCGTCCTGCAGCTTCCTACCCGCGACCAGATTGACCTCGACATCGACGCTCAGCTCATCGTCGAGCTCTACTCGAAGTAATCAATCCTGGGAACGGTAGGAGGTACCATGTCCGAATTCATCCGGCCGCAGGTGTCGGTAGAAGAGGTCAGTGAGAATCTCGCGCGCGTGAGCGCCGAGCCCCTCGAGCGTGGCTATGGTGACACGCTCGGCAACTCGCTGCGTCGTGTGCTGCTCTCCTCCCTGGGTGGCGCCGCCGTCGAGGCTATCCAGATTGACGGCGTCCAGCACGAGTTCACCACGGTTCCTGGCGTCTTCGAGGATGTCACCGACATCGTTCTGAACGTCAAGGGCCTGGTGCTGCGCTCCATGGGTACGGGCGACGAGGCTACCGCCTCGATCAACGTTGAGGGACCGTGCGTGGTTACCGGCGGGGACTTCAAGATTCCTGCCGAGTTCGAGCTGGTCAACCCCGAGCACCACATCTGCACTCTGGGCGAGGGCGCGCACCTCTCCATGCAGATGCGTATCGGGACGGGCCGTGGCTACGTCTCCGGTGACGACAACGAGCGTGACGACGATCCCATCGGCATCATTCACGTCGATTCCCTGTACTCCCCGGTGCGCCGCTGCGCCAAGGCCGTCGAGCCTTGCCGCGTTGGCCAGCACACCAACTATGACCGTCTTGTCCTTGAGGTCGAGACGGATGGCTCCGTCACGCCGCGTGAGGCGGTTGTTGAGGCAGCCAACATCATTAACCAGCACATGAGCGCTTTCATGACGCTGGCAGAAGAGGAGGAGGCCGACGACGAGCCTTCGATCTTCGCCACGGGCGTCGAGGAGGACAACACCGAGCTTGACAAGCAGATCGAGGACCTGGACCTCTCCGTCCGCTCCTACAACTGCCTTAAGCGCGCCGGTATCCACTCCGTGCGCCAGCTCGTGGAGTTCTCCGAGAACGACCTGCTCAACATCCGTAACTTCGGCGTGAAGTCCATCGAGGAAGTCAAGGACAAGCTTGAGGCCATGGGCCTTGGGCTTAAGGCCTAGGCTGCGCGTTAATCAAGGAGACAGACCATGAGGCACAACAAGAAGAGGGGCATGAAGCTTGGCACCGACGCCTCTCACACCAAGGCAATGAAGAAGAGCCTGATCAAGGCCCTGCTTGCCAACGACCGCATCAAGACGCTCGACGTGCGCGCCAAGGCCATCCGTCCCGACGTGGACAAGGTCATCACGTGGGCGAAGAAGGGTGACCTCGCTTCCCGTCGTCTGGCCATCGCCAAGGTTGGCGACGCTCAGATCGTGGGCGAGATTTTCGACAAGGCCGCGCAGGGCATGTGGGCTGACCGCAACGGCGGCTACACCCGCATCATGAAGCTCGGTCCCCGCAAGGGCGACG
>DJXA01000152.1:0-684 GCA_002449555.1 Atopobiaceae bacterium UBA7016
CGACTGGAGAAACGCCAGCCCCACCCCGTCATCAAGGCGGTCGAGGTTCCACAGGTACGCGTTGAAGCGCTCGATGAGCGCCTGACGTACCAGGGCTTCGTGGCCCACACACTCGGGCCGCTCGTCAAGCCAGCGGTCGATCTCGTCAAACTCCACGCCCACCGCGTCGGCCTTGCCCTTGCTGTGGATGGACGAGGCCGCGTTGTCCTGGCGGTAGCGGATGACGGGGCTCGTCATGAAGGCCGTACGGGCGCTGGTAGCAAACACCTTGAAGTTGAAGGAGGTGTCCTGAAAGGACGCGCCGGGCGTCTCAAGAAAGCGGATGCCGTGCGCGCGCAGATGCTCGCGGCGGTAGAGCCCACTCCAGATGGTGCTTCGGATGGAGTACACCCGCATGTCGGTGCGCGTATCCACGAGACCCTCACAGAGCTCGGGCACCACCTCACCCGCCTGGTGCGTGCGTGCCTCGTCCGTGGGCCACCACAGGATGTAGTCGCCCTTCACCACGTCCGCCTGCAGCGCCTCTGCGCGGGAAAGCAGAAGCGACAGCGCACCGGGAACCATCTCGTCGTCGGACTCGAGAATGCCCACGTAGATGCCCCGTGCCTCGTCAAGGCCGCGGTTAAGCGACGCGCCGTAGCCCGAATTGGGCTTGTCGATGATGCGCACGCGCGCGTCCTCTTC
>DJXA01000152.1:879-4664 GCA_002449555.1 Atopobiaceae bacterium UBA7016
TACGGTTCAACGTTATACACGGGAACCAGCACCGAAACCTGAGGGTTACCGCTTCGCTCACCGCACATGGCGCATCCCACCTTACTCGCTCAGCGACTTGTACGCGGCACACACCTTGTCAACGGGACCAATCATGCGCTGTTGGCCCTTCTCGATCCAACAGACGCGCTGGCAGATGCGCTCCACCAGCTCGATGGAGTGGCTCACCAAAAGCACCGTCACGTTCTTGGAGTCAACCAGCTCCTGGATGCGCTGCTCGCACTTGCGCTGGAAGAGGAAGTCACCCACCGAGAGCGTCTCGTCCACGATGAGGATGTCGGGTTCGGTGATGGTGGCCACGGCAAACGCGATGCGCGCGACCATGCCACTCGAGTAGTTCTTCAGCGGCATGTCCATGAACTCCTCGAGCTCGGCGAAGGCGACGATGTCGTCGAAGTGCTCGTCGATGAACTCCTTGCGGTAGCCCAGAAGAGAGCCGTTGAGGTAGATGTTCTCGGCAGCCGTAAGCTCCATGTCGAAGCCTGCGCCCAGCTCGATGAGCGGCGCGATGGTGCCGCGCACGGTGCAGCTGCCCTCGGACGCGTCGAGCACGCCGGCGATGATCTTGAGCATGGTGGACTTGCCCGAGCCATTGGTGCCCACCAGGCCAAACGACTCGCCGCGCCTGATGTCAAAGTTGATGTGGTTGAGCGCACGGAACTCTTTGAAGCGCAGCTCGCCGCGGGCCAACGCGATGGCGTACTCCTTCAGCGAGTTGAACTGCTCGGAGGCCATGTTGAAGATCATGGACACGTCGCGCACGCTGATGATGACGTCGTCGCCGGGTACGTCGGGCAGCTCCTCGGTGTCGGCGCGCATGATCTCGGCATCGATGACCGTCACGGGCCGCTGGATGGTAAGCTGCAGCCCGTTCTCATCAACAAAGTCGAGGTAGAGCATGTACTTTCCCGCCTTGGGAGGCGTGAAGGTGTAGCTCGTCTGGCGCGTACGAGCGCCGGTACGCGCGAAGGTGGTCTCCCACTCGCCGGGCTCCCAGCTGCCGTTGCGCGACCAGCCATAGTTATAGGTAAACCCCTCAATGGGGGCGCCAAACACGACGGCCGACATCGTAAGCGGTTCGCCCAGCGTTATCTCCTCGGCAGAGACCTCAAGGTAGCCGCCCCACTTGCCCGAGTTTTCCAAACGATCAGTCACGCAGCGCTCCTCGCCCCTAGATGTACAGAATGAACTTGCGCTCGTTCTTGCGGAACACCACGATGCCTATCGCCAGAGAGATGGCGGCGCAGACGATGCAGCCCAGCACCGTGGAGAGCGCGGGCAGTTGGTGCCAGAGCATGACGTCGCGAATGAACGTGACGTAGTGATACATGGGGTTGAAGAGCTCTAGGCGCACCATCCACGCAGGCAGGATGTTGGTGGAGTAGAAGAGCGGCGTGGCGTACGTCCAGGCGGTGATGACGACGCTCCACAGGTGGATGACATCGCGGAAGAAGACCGAAGCCGTTGAGAGCAAAAGCGCCAGGCCGATGCAGAAGACCGCGAGCAGCGCCACCGGAACAGGTAGCAGAAGCGCGTGCGCGGTGGGAAGCACGTGGAAGAACAGCATGACGATGGCTACCGCCACCAGCGAGAACACGTAGTTCAGCACCGCAAAGAGCACCTTCTGCACCGGGAATACGTAGCGGTTGATCTTGACCTTCTTGAGAAGGCTCGACGCGTCGATGATGGAGCGCATGCCCTGCGAGGTGGCGTCGTTCATGAGCGTGAACGCCGTGTTGCCCAGGATGAGGTACAGCGGATAGTTGCCGATGGTGGGGTCTCGCTGCGCCATGAACTGCGAGAAGACGGCCGCCATGACCGCCATCATCAGCAGCGGGTTGAGGACGCTCCACGCGACGCCCAGCGTGCTGCGGCGATACTTGAGCTTGAAGTCACGCGTGACCAGCTGACGAATGATGTAGACGTCACGCTGGCGCGTGGGATACCAGGCGTCAGAGGCGGCAGGCGCCATGGCCTCCCCCGTCAGGCTCTGCTCGATTTCTTTGGCCAACCGTCCTCCTTGCTCCGTCATACAAGAGATAATCGTAGCACAGCGGTGCGACTGCTTACGGACTCCATCGTTGCGGCCACCAAGTAAAAGGTGCCGTCGCTCGAACGCCGGCACCTTTGTCACTCGTTAGCGCGAAGACTGCCCAGGACATGGGCCTTAGGCGAGAACCTCCTTGAACCAACCGGTAATGCCGGCGGGAAGCTGCTCCTCCATGGGCGTACCGTCGTCAAACATCATGTTCTGGCCGACAGAGCTGCAGATGCAGTGCTGGCCCATCTCGATGCCGAAGAAGAGCGACGCGACGCCTCCGTCACCGTTCCTGGCCCAATCGGTGCAGATGTTGGTCATGTTGGACATGCTGTCGAGCTTGGCGCGCACCGGGGCCGTGTACTCCTCGTAGGTGAGCATCTCGTCGTGGGTGCTCTTGAGGTGCAGGATCGGGAAGCCGGCGGCCTCGAGCTTGTCGAGCTCGGCCTCCGTGGGTGTGTAGGCCGGAGCCATCAGCAGCAGGGCGTTGACGGTATCGGTGTAGTCGATGGCGTAACGGTAGGCCATGTAGCCACCGGCAGAGGTGCCCACAACCGCAAGCTTGCCGACGTGGCCCTCATGCTCGCTCATGAACTGGTCAACGAGGCCCTTGACGGCGGTCGAGTAGACAGAGGTATCGGATCCCGGCTCGTGGGAAATCCAGTTCATCATGGTCGAGCCGTTCTCGTCCGCGAACTCGTTAGCCAACGGGCACACGATGTAGGCGGGGCCAAACTCGGCCTGCCATTCGTCCTGCGTTGTGGGCGTTGCGGTTGGGGCAATACTACCATCCCGCTCTCTTTCGACACGTGCTGGGAGCCGAATGAGACCGTGGGCTGGTCAGAGCTACTGCAGGCGCCACTGCTAACGTCAACGCTGTACGTCAAGAATGACGTTTACGAGCCTTGTAAGCACACCAAACGTCATCGTTGGCGGACAATGGCCATGCATTCGCGCTTTTTTGCCACCACACCCACGGATGGACCCAGAAAGTGCCAAAAAGGGCTGCACGTTAACGGAAGGCCATGTCACGGCGAACACAAGCGGCTTCAGCGCGGCAGCGACCATGGCATACAACATGGGCCTCATTCCCTTTGCCATGACGGACGGCAACGAGAGCTACTTTGAGGCGGAGAAGCCCATCCCCACGATGCTCAATTGGATGCATGATGCGCTCGACTGGATTCAGGCGTAGGTGAGCACACGACCCCATCCTTATCGCCTGAATAGCATACATTGGATTCTGTTGATGAAGTCGTCTTTCCATATAAATGCAGGTAGACGACTCGCCCTACCTAAGCATTGAAATCCAGTGTATGTTATTCGGGCTCCACAGCAAGGCGAGGCGCCGCATCAAGAGGTCGTGGTTGGAGCAAAGCGGCTCGTGACACTGTGATCCCCACGAGGCAGTTCAATCCTGCACGGATTGTGGACGAAAAAAAGTGCTTGCCATACTGATTGCATTCGCTATACTAATCACTCGTGCACCAGATTCCCCGGTGGCGCAGTGGTAGCGCGGTGGACTGTTAATCCATGTGTCGTAGGTTCGAATCCTACCCGGGGAGCCAGACCTTTCTCGTTCGCACCGTCTCTCAACAGAGCGGTGCGAATTTCTTTTTAGAACGCCTCTCTGCCGCAAGAGTCAGTCTGATACCGACCAGACGCCTAGCGCTGGCCTCCCTCACACCAGCTCGAAGCCCCTTGAGAT
>DJXA01000122.1:0-4188 GCA_002449555.1 Atopobiaceae bacterium UBA7016
CGCGGACACCGCTTCTGGTCCCCACTTTGGGGCTTGCCCAGCTGCTGTTGTTGACGCTGAGGGGCGCCATTCCGTCAACATCGGCTTGAGGGAGCCCGCAGCTAAGCGTCGGCTTGCACCAGCGTCTGCTCGTGATGGTCCCACAGCATGTCGTCACAGGTGTCCACGTCAAGGCCGCGCTCAAGACAGAAGGCAACCACCACATCGCGCCGACACGAATGCCTCAGTGCGCTAACTCCGCCGCGCTCCAAGAGTTCGCTCGTCTCGTCAACGCTCAGCCCTATCCCAAATGCCAGCTGAATCAGCTTGTCGCGCGAGGGCCGACGTGCCCCTGCAAAAATCTGGTACGCAAAGGTCTGGTTCAGGCGCGACCTTCTGATGACCACGCTCCGGTCAAGCCCGCGCGACGCAAGCGCGTCGCCGAGCCACACCTTAAGCGTACGCTCGTCAGCCACGACGCACGCCAACGCCTCGTCTACCGTCTCCGCTTGTTTGAGAAACCGCCAGTCCACACGCACCATCCCAATTCGTCTTCGGGATGATGTTCGTGCAGCTTGACGTTGGTTTCATTAGCTGAAAGCTAAATCTTGCCCCGGGCCACGACACCGAAAAGCGCTTAGAACTTGTCGATGACCTGCTCGTGCATCTCAGCGATGACCTCGGGGATGCGGTCAAACTCGTACGGCGTCATCTGATACACCCAGTTCAGCCAGTTGCGATACAGCAGGTTGGCGTGGCTGCGCCACGTAAAGATGGGCTGGCGCTCGGGGTCGTTATCAGGGAAGTAGTTCTCGGGCAGGCGGATGGGCAGGCCCTTGTGGAAGTCGCGCCAGTACTCCCCCGCCAGCGTGTCGCGGCCGTACTCAAAGTGGCCCGTGACATAGATCTCGTGGAAGTCGCGCGTGGCAACCAGCGCCGGCCCCGTCTGGAAGCCCTCGGAAAGCGTCTGGAGCTCAGGGTGCTCGGCCAAGGCCGCTGCGTCAATGGCGGCGTGGCGGCTGTGCGGCATGTTGTGCACCTCGTCAAACCCGTTCGTGAGGAAGCTATACTCGTCGCACAGGCGCTGCGGAAACACGCCAAACAGCTTGCTCGGCAGCTGCTTCTTGGGAATGCCGTAGTAGTGATACAAGCCAGCCAGCGCGCCCCAGCACAGGTACATGTTGCTGAACACGTGCTCGCGCGCCCAGTCCATGATCTCGCAGAGCTCGTCCCAGTAGTCCACCGACTCAAACGGCAGGTGCTCGACGGGCGCACCCGTAATAATCAGGCCGTCGTAGTTCTTGTCGCGATACGCATCAAAGGGCTCGTAGAACTTCACCAGGTGGTCGGTGGAGACGTTCTTAGACTCGTGCGACGACACGCGCATGAAGTCGCAGTTCACCTGCAGCGGCGACTTCGAGATGAGACGCAGAATCTGCGTCTCGGTCTCGATCTTGGTGGGCATCAAGTTGAGAATGATGATGTGCAGCGGGCGAATGTGCTGGTGGGAGGCAACTTCCTCTTCCAGCGCAAAGATGCGCTCCTCATGCAGGATCTGCTTTGCGGGCAGGCCGTCGGCAATGTTGATGGGCATGGTGGGACTCCGTTCTTACGTGCGCGTACAGGGCTAAGGCTCAAACAGTGGCTCTAGCTGCACATTCGCACCGCAAGCGATTTTGGGGTCCTTCTCATGCCGCCGTCCTTCCTGCGCCATCGGCATAACGTATCCATGGTAGCAGAGTGTGTCACGTATGTTGCAAATCAACTGCCGCGCAGCGTCACAGCGTGAGCTCGGGCGACTCGCCGTCAATGCCGCCAAGCAGGACCGGCACGGCGACCTCGGTATAAATGGCAAGCCAGATGGCAGAGACCGCAAAGCCCGCAATGACGTCGGACGCATAATGCACGCCCAGGTAGATGCGGCTGATGCCCACAAACAGGATGAGCACGGCAAAGCCTGTGACGCACACCCACTTAACCACGCGGTCTTGCTCGTATTGCCACACCATCCACAGGAGCAGCCCATAGAACGCCATCGAAACCATGGAGTGGCCAGACGGGAAGCTGTATCCCACCTCAGAAACCAGGCGAATGCTCTCGTCCGGGCGCTGACGCTGCACAATCTCCTTCAGCACAAGGTCTATGACCACCGCAAGCACCAGATTGATGGCTGCGCAGACGCCAGGCCTGCGCCCCGGCGCAAACGCCTCGACAACCAGAAGCATGCCTGCCAGCACCACCGGCGAAGCCAGGTTGGAGAAGCCCTCCATAATGGGCGTCAGCCACGGCCTGCGCAGGTGCAGCACAAAGAACACGTACGCCGCGGAGTCAATCTGGTGCAGGTCATCGCCCTTGACGTCCATGACCACCGCAAGGATGGCCAGAAGCGCACAGCCCACCACCACAACGCGGAGGTTGCGCTTCAGCAGCTGTCCCAGCGATTTGACAGACTCCCAGCTCACAGCATCAATCCTTAAAACAAGAAGGCGGGCGCCTGAAAGCACCCGCCCAAGACGTGGCTATAGTCTAGCCTACGAGCTCGTCAGAAAAGACGATGATTCACCGCTTTTGTGCGATGGCCCTTACAGATGAGCCTCGAGCTCGGCCACGAGGTCGGCCTTCGGCATGCTGCCCACCATGGTGTGCACCGGCTCGCCACCCTTGAAGAGGATGAGCGTGGGGATGGACATGATGCGGAAGCGCTGCGCGAGGTCGCCCTCGGCGTCGACGTCGCACTTGTAGACGGCCAGACGGTCGGCCATCTCCTCGCCCACCTGCTCAACGATGGGGCCGAGCGCGCGGCAGGGACCGCACCAGGTGGCCCAGAAGTCAACGAGGACGGGCTTCTCGGACTCGGCGACGATAGAATCAAACGTTGCGGTGGTGATTGCCTCAGCCATGGGGCACTCCTTCCTTCTGCGGGCTGCGCCCGCGGTGTGTGTCATTAGAGGGGTTATACCCACTTGTATGTCAGCGCAACGGTAGAATTAAAAACCCGAGGATAACTTTGGAGGTTGCCATGGAAGCCGGGCGATCGATGCGGCGCGAGCTCTATGTGAATAAGGCCAAGGCAGAGCTGGGCTCCCTGGCAGAGCGCGGCGTGGTCACGTCCGGCAACGCATTTTCGTCGGTGCTTTTCGTCAAGGGAGCGCCCAACGCAGACGAGCTTGCGGGCGCGCGGCCCCTCTCGGGTGCCGACGGCAAGGCCCTGCGCGCGGCGCTCACCGCACTTGGATACACGCCGGAGGACTGGTGCGCCATGCTTGCCGTCTCGCGTGACGGTGCCGCGCTCGGTGCGGACCTGCTGCGCGAGGCGGTGGCCGCCTATGACCCGGCAACGCTCATAGCCTGCGATGAAGCCGCAGCTCAGGCCCTGCGCGAAGCTTATGCCGAGCAGCTCTCCCGGCTCTCAGACTTTGACGAGGCGCTGCTCGCGCCAGGCAAGGTAAGCCGCGTGCTGGGCATGCGCGTTATGAACCTCGGTGGGTTTGAGGCAGCGCTTGCCGACGCGCACGAAAAACAGGTGATGTGGGCGCGCCTCAAGCGACTGCCGCCCCTCGGGGCGCCCTACTAGTCGCGCTCGTCCAGATTGATGATCTCGGCAAGCAGCACGGTGCCGTTCTTGGTAATGATGCGCCCCATCGAGGGGCCCTTGCGTCCGCGCGGAAACGTGGGGCTGCCGGGGTTCATAACCAGGGTGTTGGTGCGCGAGTCGTGCTCGATATACGGGCGATGCGTGTGGCCGCAAATGGCAATCTCGCAGGTCTCGAGGTCAAGCCGCTCGCGATAGTGGCAAATCTCCCAGCGCAGGCCGTCCGCGTAAAAGCGCGTCTTGCGCTTCACGCCTCCGCCGTACTCATAGCTCCAGTCATTGTTGCCCAGGCACATCTGCACCGGCGCAATGCGCTCAAGACGACGCAGGTCGCTTTCTGAGCACATGTCACCAGCATGCACGATGTAGTCTGCGCCTTGCAGCTCCTTCAGCAGCTCGGGCGACAGATAGCCGTGGGTATCAGAAACGATGTCAAACCGCATGCGCTAAAGCCCAAGCGCACGCTTCAGAGACACCACGCGACGGCGCGACACCGGGATCTTCTTGTCGGCGATGCCCTTCAGACCAAGCTGCAGGATGCCGCTGGAAATGACCTCGACGTCCTCGACATGCTCAAGGTTGACGATGTAGCCACGATGCACGCGGAAGAACCCGTG
>DJXA01000122.1:4324-5214 GCA_002449555.1 Atopobiaceae bacterium UBA7016
TCCGTGTAGATGCAGGAGTAGTCGTCCTTGGCCTCGATGTAGCGGATCTGGTCAACCGGCACGAGCACCTTGCGGCCGCCCTTTTCCACCGGGATGCGCTCGACTGAGGAATGGCTGGTAGACGTGGGCTTCACGCGGGCCTCGACCTTGTCCAGCGCGCGGGCCAGACGGTCGGTCTCCACCGGCTTCATGAGGTAGTCAACCGCGTCGACCTCAAAGGCCTCGAGCGCGTACTCGCTGTATGCCGTGACGAAGACCACCGCGGGCGGGTTCTTCAGCTTGTGCAGCGCCTCGGCCAGCTGCATGCCCGACGTCTTGGGCATGGAAATGTCGAGGAACAGCACGTCACAACGCTCGTCGTCGTGCTCCTTGATGTGAACCAGATGCTGGACCGCATCGCGGGCGCTTGCAACTTCTTCGATGGACTCGACACGACCGGTCTCTTCAAGAAGGAAACGCAGTTCAGAGCGGGCAGGAGCCTCGTCATCAACAATCAGGGCATGCAGCATGTGTCTGTTCTCGTTTCTTAACGCGCCGCAAAAACGCGGACGGGCAGTATGCAACGTTTGCAATGATAGCGCTAGTTTTGAACTTGTGCAGCAATGGTTTTCGACACGGAAAAAATCCCCCTGAGCTGGGATGGGTTTCGACTTTATCTTTTGGGTTTGCATGCGCACGCACAGATGCCGGCATTCGCGAAGGGCTATTGCTCGAGATCGTCCTTTTCGGGCGCGACGTTCACCAGCCGCAGCGTCACACAGGTTCCCTCACCTGGACGCGAGATGACCTCGACGCCCGAGCCCTTGCCGTAGTAGAGCTCGATGCGCTCGGCAACGTTGCGCAGCGCAATGCCCGTGCCACCCTTCCCGCTTCTCGAGGGCTGCGGGGCC
>DJXA01000122.1:5386-7886 GCA_002449555.1 Atopobiaceae bacterium UBA7016
ACCTGGATGTCAATGTGGAGCGCGTCGTCCTCGTTCATGGCGTGACGCACCGCGTTCTCCACGATGGGCTGCACGATGAAGCCGGGCACCATGACTTCGCCGCAGCCCTCCTCGACGCGCACGCTCTCGATGATGCGGTCCTCGCCGAAGCGCGCCTTCTCGATGTGCAGGTAGCGCTCCGTCTGCTCGATCTCGGCGGACAGCGGGACGAGCGCCTGCGAGTTCTCGAGCGTCCGCCGGTAGAACACGGAGAACTCGCGCAGCAGGTCACGGGCCTTGGTGGGGTCGGTGCGCGTGAACGACGCGATGGTGTTGAGCGTGTTGAATAGGAAGTGCGGGTTGATCTGCGCCTGCAGGGCCCTGATCTCGGCGCGGGCCGTGAGCTCCGCCTGGCGGTCGAGCTCGGATACGGTCAGCTGCGTAGAGAGCAGGTCGGCGAGGCCACGGGCGATAGCCATCTGGGTCCGGTCGACCTCGCTTCCGCGGCGGTAGTACAGCTTGAGCACGCCCACCGCGTTGTCGAGCACCACCAGCGGCACGAAGATGGCCGCCGGATAAGCCTGCACGCGCCGGCTCTCCTCGTTGTCTTCGTCAATGTCGCGCACCTCGACCCACTCCAGCTTGTCGAGGCCCGAAAAGGTCTGGATGCGCTTGCTCTCAAGCACCTCGCGCGTCGGGGCACTGTTGAGGGTACCGGTTCCGAAGAGCGAGACCTTCTCGCCCACGTAGGCAAGCGTGCGCTCGGTGTCCGTCATGGCGATGGCCGCGGCCTGCGTCTCGGGCAGCAGCAGCTGGCAGACGGCGCGGCAGCTCACGGGGTCAAGGCCGGCACGCATGTGCACCAGCGTTACCGAGGCAAGGCGCAACATGCGCTCCGTCTCTTGCGAGCGCATGTTGTCGGGAACCAGAAGCAGGCTGCCGCCGATGACGATGACCACGGCCAGGCCGCCACCCGACACCATGGCCGCCATCAGGTTGCGCGCCCCGATGCCCCAGGTCAGCACGGCAATCAGCGCAATGGCCACCACGCCAAGACCGATGTAGAGAATGGGGCCGAGGCTCTCTTCAAACCAGCGCCTCATCGCGCCTCCTCCACGTTGGTCCGTCGCCATGCCAGTCGCGCCGTGCCCAGCTTGACCAAGCGCCGCGCGAGCAGGCGGTTATCCCAGAGGCTTTCCATGATGCGCGGCCAGTAGGTGAGCAGCGAAAGGTAGCGGCTCGACATGCCCGTTGCCCACGCGCGCGCCTGGCTGCGCCCAAACAGAAGAATCTTCAGGTATTCGGGCCGCTCGGGGCCCACGATGGCGCGCCGGATGGCCGTCGTCACGATGCGGCGATCAACCTCGGCCGTGATCCACGGGCCCGGGTAGGGCTGCAGTGCATCGGGAGTCACGCGGCGTAGGCCGATGGTCTGGTTGCAGGCCTCAAGCTTCTTGCGCTCGTAGGCCCAGCGGTACACGTCCTGCAGGAACCGCGAGGCGTGGCTCGGGATCTCAGGCGGAAGGTGCTTGACATGCCATTCGTTGTCAAACCAGACGTCGATACCATGCATGCGCAGGTTGAAGAGGTAGTCGAGGTCCTCGCCACGCGTGATGGTTGAGTCAAAGGGCACCTGCGTAAAGGCCTGCGCCGTCACGGCAAAGCAGCCGCCGCACAGCGTGTTGGCGCGCGTGATGCGCGTGCCCGAAAGCATGCGCTCCATCAGCTGGTTGAACTCCTTGCCAATGGACCAGCGGCGGTCGCACCAGGCAAGCTTCTCGGTGTTGACGTAGGGCGAGTCCTCGCGGTCAAGGCAGTAGCCGGTCTTCACCTGGATGGGAATGCCCTGGCGGTTCTTCTTACCCAGCGCGTATACGGCGTTCAGCAGGTAGTCGGGGTCCAGGGCAATCTCGTCGTCATCGAGAAAGACCACCACGTCGTGGCCGAGCGCAGCGGCCACCGCCAAGCCCATGTTGCGTATGGCGCCATAGCCACGCAGCGACACAAGCTCGGCCGAGAGGCTGGGAGCGATGCTGTTGATGACGCGGCGCACCAGCCGGCCCTCTTCCTGCCCCACTATCATGGGGTTGAGGCCGGGGTGCATGCGGCAGATACCCTCCACGCGGGCGCGCGCCGAGTCTTCGCAGTCGGGCGGCGCAACCAGAAGCACGATGGTCCTCAGCACGCCGCGCACCTTGTCAAGCGACGCCAGGCACGTCTCCAGCTCGGGCAGCGGCCGGTCAACGGGCGTCACATGGTCATAGGTGCCCAGCTCACCGATATCGGTGGGGCGGTCATCTCGTGCCCAGTACGAGGGTATGACGATGGCAGGGTTCACAGGCCGTGTGCTCCCAAGGGATATGGTGATGGTGAGACACAATCATTCTAGCCCTCTGACAGCGGATATGGGGGAAGGGCTGTTACGGATTAATGACCTTTCCCTTGGGGAGCGGCTTGGTCAGCTCGGCGTGGCGCACGTCGTACGCGAGCTGCGCGTCCGCCTCAAACGCCAAGGTCACCG
>DJXA01000018.1 GCA_002449555.1 Atopobiaceae bacterium UBA7016
CGCGTGATGCCGGTGTCGACCAGCGCCAGCAGCACCTTGGACGAATAGATCAGGCCGCGCGTGCTCTCGAGGTTGGCCTTCATGCGCGCCGGGTACAGCACCAGGCCGTCGATGATGCGGATGAGGCAGTGCAGCATGTGGTCCAGCGCGATAAAGCTGTCAGCCAGGGCCACGCGCTCGTTGGAGGAGTGGCTGATGTCGCGCTCGTGCCACAGCGCCACGTTGTCAAAGGCCACCTGCGCGTTGGCCTTCACCACGCGCGAAAGGCCGCAGACCTTCTCCACGGTGATGGGGTTGCGCTTGTGCGGCATGGCCGAGCTGCCCTTCTGCCCCTTGCGGAACGGCTCCTCGGCTTCGAGGGTGTCGGTCTTCTGATGGTTGCGCACCTCAAGCGCGATGCGCTCGCACGTGGCAGCCGTGGTGGCAAGAACGCCCGCGAGGTAGGCGTGGTGGTCACGGCTGATGACCTGCGTGGAGAGCGGGTCGCTCGTCAGACCCAGGTGCTCGCACACATAGCTCTCAATGAACGGGTCAATGGACGAGTACGTGCCCACTGCACCAGAGATGGCGCCGCACGCGGTGCCCTCGCGCGCGTCGAGCAGGCGGTCAAGATCGCGGCGCAGCTCCCAGGCCCAGCTGCCAAACTTCATGCCAAACGTCATGGGCTCGGCGTGAATGCCGTGTGTGCGGCCCACGCACACGGTGTCGCGCTCCTCAAACGCGCGGCGGCGGCAAATCTCGCCCAGGCGGCGCACATCGTCAATGATGATGTCGGTTGCCTGCATCAGCTGATAGCACAGCGCGGTGTCGCCCAGGTCAGAGCTGGTCATGCCGTAGTGCACCCAGCGGCTGGGCTTTGGCTCTCCCTCGGGAACCTCGGCGTCAATGTAGCTCCCCATGTTGGTGAGGAAGGCGATGACGTCGTGGTTGGTCACGGCTTCGATCTCGTCTACCTCGGCGCGGTCAAAGTTGGCGTGGTCGCGAATCCACGCGGCCTCCTCGCGTGTGATGCCAATGACACCCATCTCGGCGTGTGCCTCGCAGACAAGCACCTCAATCTCCTGCCAGATGGCGTACTTGTTCTCAAGCGAGAAGATGTGGCCCATCTCGGGGCGCGTGTAGCGGTCAATCATGCGTGGGTCCTTTCTGGTGGGCAGGCCAACGTGTCCATACGCAGCGTACGACTACCATTCTAACGGGCGCATGCGTCGTTTTGATAACGCGGCCGCCACCACGAAAAATGGCACATTGAGGTGCACCGCCAACGCGCCGTTTCAGCGCTCGCAAGCTGGGTATACTTGAAGAGCTGTTCAATGAAGGAGAGGTCATGATTAGCTACGATTACACCCCCCAGCGCGTCTGCCCGCGCAACATCCACGTTGAGCTGTCCGACGACGGCAACACCATCGAGCTCGTCGAGTTTGACGGTGGCTGCAACGGCAACACCAAGGCCGTCGCCAAGTTGGTCCAGGGCAAGAGCGTGGACGAGATCACCGCGCTGCTCGCGGGCAACCAGTGCCGCAACCGTGGCACGTCCTGCGCCGACCAGATGACCATCGCGTTTGCCGAGGCCCGCAAGGCCGCGCTGGCAACTGCCTAAGGTCCGGCGTGCGTAAGTTCAACCTGACACGACGCGGGTTCTTCCGCTCTACGGCTGCCGGAGCTGCGGCCGCCGCTGTCCACGTGTTGGCTGGCTGCTCGCATCCTGCGGAAGAGACCATCCCGTCTGACCCGGTGGTTGTTGAGGAAGACTCTGCAACCACGGTGCTGGGCGAGGACGGCGCCTACGAGTACATCGAGCGCGAGTTTGAGGTCAAGGGCGAGTGGGAGCTTCCGCTGGGCAACGTCCTGCACGAGGGCGAGGGCACGTGGCTGCCTGTCACCACGGCAGGCGCGTCGGCCATGCCCATGGTCAAGTGCTCGGCGTTCTCGCTTGCTTCGGGCGAGCTTACCGAGGTGGTGGCCGAACCCATCACGCCCAACTCGCCCAACGTGGTCATCTACGACGCGCGCTGCTCCGACTCTGCCTACGCATGGGTCGAGCTCGACACGCTCACTAAAAGTTGGTCGCTGTACGCGGCGTCGTTTGCCAACGGCACGCTGTCTGGCTCGCCCAACACGCTGTGGCAGGGCGATGCAAACTGGGATCCGCCGCGCTTCGCTGTGACGGGCAATAAGGTCATTTGGCAGGTCATGCCGTCGCTCAACGGCGACAAGACCTCCGAGATGTCCCACTGCTATCTGTGGAAGACCGGTGCTTCAAGCGCGACGGATGTGGTGGAGTCGCTGGGCCGTTTTGCCACGGCGCCGTCGGTGTCGGGCAACACGGTGACGCTGGCCCCGCGCGTGCGCAACGAAGAAGGCACCTACTACGGCATTACGGCCTACAGCCTGGCCGATGACCTCGCGACCATTGTCGACCGCCTGGTCATGCCCGAAAACGTGCGCCCGTTCCATGCCGTGCGCATGGGCGACGTCTTTGCCCTCTCGGTCGAGGCGAGCTACGGCTATGGTGGCCTTCTGGGGTCTATGGGTACCTACATCGGGACGGCCGACGGCGACTTCGCCTCGGTGCCGCTCGAGCCGTTTGCCAACATCGCGGGCTCAAAGGACGGGCTCTTCGTGGTGAAGAGCCGCGCCTCGTACTACGTGGTGGACACCAAGAACAAGGGCTACACCTTCCTGGGTGCGGCCGACCGCTGCGTGGACTACGGCGAGTACCCTGCGCGCGTGGGAGAGACGGATACTTTCGTGTCCTTCGCCACCATCAAGAGCGCCGATACGGGCTATCCAGCGTCCGTTTTGGTTCGCGCGTTCGCCCTTTAGGTTTGGACGCAGAGGGTCTAACTACGCTAATATGTTATGTAGGTTCGTGAATTCTGCAACTAATTGCTAGATTGACTGCAAAAGCTGGAATTCGGCATAGCAAAGGAGGCTGCCATGGCTTCAGATGAGAAGAGAATCCTCCTGGTTGAGGACGAGAAGACCATCCGTGACGCGGTAGCAGCATATCTTGAGCGCGAGGGATACATGGTCCGTGGCGTGGGCGACGGCCAGAGCGCGCTTGAGGAGTTTGAGAAGCATTCGTTTGACCTCATCATCCTTGACCTGATGCTGCCCAAGCTGTCGGGCGAGCGCGTGTGCCGCGCCGTCCGTGAGACGTCCAACGTCCCCATCATCATGCTGACGGCAAAGGGCGAGGTGGAGGACCGCATCATCGGCCTCGAGCTGGGCGCCGATGACTACCTCATCAAGCCGTTCTCCCCGCGCGAGCTGGTTGCCCGCGTGCG
>DJXA01000210.1 GCA_002449555.1 Atopobiaceae bacterium UBA7016
ACGACCTCATGCGGCGGATGGTGCGCTCTGGCATGAGGCCGCCGGAGGTGGCCAAGGAGCTGGGGTGCTCCAAGGACCTCGTGTACAGGGCGATCAGGACGGAGGGATAGGACATGGACGGCAAGACGGACGGCGCGGCCAGCCGCGCCCAGGTCCGCGAGCGGCTGGAGGCGCTGGAACTGCGCGGCGGGAGCCACCAGATGCTCTCGGCGGTCTGCGCGTGCGTGCGCCCGATGCACCACGGCTGGACCGCAGAGGAGTGCCGCGCGCTGGCCGACGACCTCGCGGCGATGCTGGGCGAGGACGGCGAACAGCCAGAGAACCTGTGGAAGTTCGAGAGGGACCGCGCCCTCGCGGAGCTTGAGCGCGTCACGGGCGAGCTGGAGGAGCTGCGAGCCGCGCTGCGCACCGTGGCGAGGGAGGCGGGCGCATGACGGAGCTCAGGCGCCTGCGCATCGCCACGGGCATGGGCGTCTCCGACTTCGCCGTCCACGTGGGCGTCAAGGAGTCCACCGTGCGCGACTGGGAGCGTGGCAGGTGCGTGCCGTGCGAGCGCAACGCCCGCAGGCTGGCCCGCGTGCTCAGCGACATGCTGGGCCGCAAGGTGACGTGTGAGGAGGTGCGCGGCGGTGCCTAGCCGATGGAGCGAGGCCATGCGCTGGGCCGTCGCGCGGCGCATCGACCGCGGCGACGACGCCCGCGCGGTGGCACTGGACGTCGGCATGGCGCCAATCGAGGTGGCCCGCTGCTGCCGCGAGATGGGCGTGAGGGAGCCGCGCGGCTCGCGCGAGGACGTCATGTCCTGGGAGGTGGACGAGATGGCGCGGCTGCGGTCCCTCGGCCACTCCTACGGCGAGATCGCCGAGGCGTGCGGGCGCGGGCGCACCACCGTGCGCCGCAAGCTGGCGGAGAGGGGCGGCGTATGACGGAGACGGAGGGCAAGCTCGCCCGCACGCTCGCGGGCAACGTCCGCAGGGCGCTCAGGGCGCGCGGCATGTGCCGCCACGACCTCGCCGTCGCGGTGGGCATGAGCGACTCCACGCTCGCCCGAATCATGGACGGGCGCGGGCTGCCCCGCGTGTCCACGCTGGTGCTCATGGCGCGGGCGCTGGGGGTCAGGCCCATGGAGCTGATGGACGGCGTCGGGGCGCCGCGCGTGGTGCCACTCGGCGACCCTGTGCCCGTCGAGCGGCTGGCCGTGGGCGACGAGTGGGCGCTCAGGCTGGCGTGCGCCTACGGGCTGAGGGACACGGCGCCGCGCCATGAGTACGACCCGAGGGAGTACGTGCCATTCGACAAGGAGGAATCATGACCGAAGCCGAGCGAGACCGCGCCCACGAGCTGCTCTACTCGTGCGACTCGCGTGAGGAGCTGTGCGGGCGCATCGCGGAGCTGGAAGCAGAGAACAAGAAGCTGTGGACGGTAGTTTCCGTCGCGTGGAATTACGGAATGTTGCTAAAAGCTAAAGCTGGCCGAATTAGTGGTGAGTCGGTAGCTAGGAATCTTGTCAGAGTGCTATCGCAAGCCATTGCAGACCTCAATATTTCCGATGGCAACCAAGGGGATGTGAGGGTGAAGGCGCCAGGATTGGAGGAGAAGGAATGAGCAAGCACGAGTACTTCATCCCCGACTGCCCCGAGTGCGGCGCGGAGATGGTCAAGCGCGGCACGGTGCTCTACGAGCGGTGGGTGCAGTGGTGGCGCTGCCCGAAGTGCGGCGCGGAGTCGGAGCACGTCATGCGCGAGGACTTCGACGCGCTGACCGAGCACCTCACCGAGCACATGAGGGAGAAATGACATGGAGAGCATCACGGACGAGCTGAGGGAGTGGTGGGTGCGTAAGTTCCCCGTTATGGACAAGGAGCTGCACAAGGACTTCACCGCCATCGCCGACCGCATTGACGAGACACACGAGGCGTTGTGTGACCAGCTGGACACCTCTGAGAGACAGAATGAGAGCTACCGCGAGGACTTGCTGGCGGCGAACAGGCAGGTTCATGCATCCTACAACGACGGCTTCGATGATGGCTTCGCAAGCGCCGACGACTGGTACGTCGATCACAAGGACCAGCTCGCCGAGCACGGCTGGGTCAAGCTCCCCGTGGACGCCGACGGCGTGCCGATCCGCGTGGGGGACGTGATGGACGGCAATCGTGGCACTGTGACCTGCATACGAGATGCGGGGCATGGCTGGGAAATCGTTACAGACCATATGTACAGCTATAACCCAGCTGACCTGCACCACCACAAGCTGACCGTCGAGGACATGCTGCGAGAGTTCGCGCTGGCCTGCGAGGACGCGGGCAACTCTAGGCCAGCGGTCATGCGGCTGGCCGAAGAGTACGCCGCCAAGCTCCAACTGAGGGAGGGCGAATGAGCTGGGCAGTGGACGTCCGCATCGGCGAGCTGCGCCCGTGGCCCGACCACGTGGCGGTGCTGCGCGGAAGCGAGGTGCGCTGCTACTCGCTGCGCGGGGCAAAGGCGGCGCGGCGCGTCGTGAGCTTCGGCCACGACACCGAGGGCGCCACGGGCCACTGCGAGTGCTCCGTGTGCCACGGCGCGGTGGACTTTTGGGACGAGTTCTGCCGCCATTGCGGCGTTGAGTTCGGGGAGGACGAATGAACTCCGAGCAGCTTGCGCGGCAATTCGAGAAGGCGGCGCACGGGAGCGGCATGTTCGAGCTGTGGGACGCGTTCGTCTCGACGTTCGCCGCGTTCTTCGCCACGGGCTGCGGCAACGGGCACATCGAGTGGCTCACCGACCGCGCCGACGGGGCATTGAAGAGGATAACCGAGGCCGCGCAGAAGGACGTCGCGTCGCTCTACGACCCCGTGGTCCAGGCGTTCGAGGACGACCCGTGGCAAGACCTGCTGGGCGACGTGTACATGCGGCTCGGCATCGGCAACAAGAATACGGGCCAGTTCTTCACGCCGTACAACGTCGCGGAGGCGATGGCAGAGCTGACCCTCAGCAAGCAGATGGTGGAGGACGCCATACGCGAGCACGGCTACCTCACGGTCAACGAGCCGGCGGCGGGAGGCGGCGCCAACGTCATAGGCTGCGCCCACGTGCTCAAGGAGATGGGCGTCAACTACCAGACAGACGCATGGTTCGTGTGCCAAGAGCTGAGCGAGCTTACGGCGCTCACGTGCTACGTGCAGATGTCGATACTCGGCATGGCGGGCGTCGTGCAGATAGGCGACACGCTCAAGATGGACTACCACCACTCGCTGTACACGCCCATGTGCGTGATGGACGAGCGCTGGGCGTGGCGCTCTCTCGGCAAGGTGATGATGCGGCTATGAGCATGGTCATGGCACAGGCACGAATCATCGACCCCGACGCCGAGCGCGTCCGCATGGTCGAGCAGATGATGCGCGAGCACCTGAGCCGAGAGCAGATGCACCTCCTGCGCGACGCGCTGGAGTCGGTGTTCGTCCAGACCGACGAGGCGAGCACCGACAACGACAAGTGCGTCGACATGTTCCTCGACGCCAAGAGGGTGGAGAACCTGAGCAGGCGCACGCTCGCCTACTACGAGCGCGAGATCCGCAAGTGCATCGCGTTCTGCAACAAGCCGATACGGTTCATCGACGCCAACGACATACGGCGGTGCCTGTCGGACATGATGGAGCGCGGGTGCTCGCCCGTCACCGTGAACAACACGAGGCGCGTGCTGTCCACGTTCTTCCAGTGGCTGGAGAACGAGGACGTAATCCGGAAGTCGCCCGTCAAGCGCACCAAGGCGCTCAAGGAGGAGCGCGGGGACAAGAAGCCGTTCTCTGACGAGGACGTGGCCAAGATGCGCAGGGAGTGCACCGACGTGCGCGACCGCGCGATCTTCGAGATGCTCCTGTCGAGCGGCATGCGCGTGTCCGAGCTGTGCGGCCTGAACCGCGCCGACGTGGACATGCACGAGCGCGAGTGCGAGGTGCTGGGCAAGGGCAGCAAGCGCCGTACGTGCTACTTCAGCGCGGAGGCCGAGCTGTACCTGACCGAGTACCTCGGCACGAGGACGGACGACGGCGACGCCCTGTTCGCCTCCAAGAATCGGAGGGGCGCGAGGCTGGGCAAGAGCGCCGTCGAGGTGATGATGCGGAACCTAGGCAGGCGCGCGGGCGTGGCGAACGTGCATCCGCATAGGTTCAGGCGGACGTTTGCCACCAACAAGCTCAAGCGCGGAATGCGGCTCGAAGAGATACAGCAGCTGCTCGGCCACTCAAACATGGACACCACGCTGATCTACGCGAAGGTCGACCACGAGCTGCTGAAGGTGAACGCCAGGAGGCTTTCATGAGATTGGAGGACGAATGAGCATGCTGTCAGCGCAATGCGACGAGCTGCGCGAGAGGGCCAAGGTGCTGCGTCAGGGCCGATGGTCTGACGGCGCGGACGATGCGAGGCTCATGGAGGACGCCGCCGACACCATCTGGGAGCTGCGCGGCATGGTGCACAAGGAGCGGGCCGAGGCTGACAGGCTGCGTGATGAGCTTGAGGCTGTGGGGACGGCTGCGTACCTGTATGGACGCGATGACCTCAAGGCCGACAACGCCAAGTTGCGCGAGCTGGTGGCAAGCGTATGGCGGCTGTTCACGGAGCACGGTGCTGTGCATCCAAGCGACCTACCCGAGGTCGATGCCGTCAGGAACGACATGCGCGAGCTGGGGGTGGAGATATGAGCGCGGTCGAGTTCAGGTGGCACAGGATGACCGACGAGCGCCCCACGGACGAGGGCAGCGCTTACCTGCTGCTCGGGAACGGCGGCGGGATGTACGTCGGTCGGATAAGCACGCTGATTTGCGCCAACGGGTCAACGGTATTCCGCATCCCGAACAACAGGAGCGGATACATTGGCAGCGAGAGCGTCAAGGCGTGGGCAGAGATTCCTCCATTCAAGGGGGTGGACGATGGCTGAGGAGCTGAAACCGTGCCATTGGTGCGGTCGCGAGGCGACCCTGTGCAAGCAGAAGTTCTATGTGCTTGACGGCACCACGCACTGCCGCTGGCACGTCATCCATAGGTGCCGAAACGGGAACTACGCAGAGACGAAGCTTTGCGGGACGAAAACTGAGGCGATCGCCGCGTGGAACAGGAGGGCCGAGCAATGACGGAGCAAAACGGAGTAGGACGGAGTACCGCGACCGACGAGCTGCGCCGCTTGCTGGACGAGCGCGGGGTGGAGTGGGACTACGGCATCGGCGGAGCATACACCACCGAGTTCTCGGCAAACGGCGTGATGCTGAATTTCAGGGATTGGGGTGATGGCGTTATTTGTTCGACCATCCTCACCCCCGAGCAGGCCATAGCCGCAACGCTGGGGACGGGGACGTGCCACGACATAGCTGAAACTCCACGATACACAGACAAAACCAGATTCGAGTGCAGCGCGTGCGGCTACGAGTACAGCGCGGTCGGCGGCTTTGGTTGTGACTACGGGGACTCGCCCGACTTCGACTATTGCCCCAACTGCGGCAGGAAGGTGGTGGACGAATGACGGCGACCGACGAGCTGCGGGCCGAGCTGACGAGGCGCGGCGTCAAGTGGAAGCGCATGCGCGGCCACAAGCACGACGGCACCGAGTGGCACGACGCGAGCGGGGCTCACGTGAGCGCGGTGCAGGAGTACACGTGGGACGGCACCGAGTGGCCCGAGGGGAAGCTGCACGTCAACCGTGCACCTGCATGCCTCACCCCAGAGCAGGCCGTCGAGGCGACGATGGGGCGAGGGACGTGCCACGACACGGGCGAGAGCCGAGTCTTCCACTGCTCGGAATGCGGCTTCGGGATTGAGGACGCCTACGTCGAGGACGAACGCGCCTACCCGCCCGAGGGCTTCCCGAGGTTCTGCCCATGGTGCGGAGCGGAGGTGGTGGACGAATGAGCATAGAGCTCGACTACGACATCGGCGAGGACGTGGCATACGTGGATGGCGAGCGGTATGTGCGCGAGCGCACGTGCCACAAGAAGTGGTACAAGAGCGGCTACGGCTTCTACTCTGAGTGCGGGGCGAACGTCACGAGCGCGTGCGGCCGTTACTGCTGGCAGTGCGGGCGGCGCATCGAGGAGGACGAATGAGGGCGCTCATGCTCGCGTCGATCGTCGCCTACGCCATGGCCGCCGACACGTTCGAGCGCAGGGGCGAGCACGGCTACGCCGTGGCGTGCGTGGCGGCGATGGTCGCGGCGTCGGTCGCCGCCATCGTGCTCGCGGCGATGGACGGCCAGCTGTGATTCGGCCCTAGGCCCGCGACGCGCGATGTGGACTAATTGCCCATGTGGTGCGCTCGCGGGGCTAGGACGCTACCTCAGATTAACCAGAGACACATTTACGGGAGGTTTCGACATGGCAAGCGAAGTGCCTGACGGAGGAATCATCCTCGCGAAGCATTGGAAGCTGGTGCCGATGGACGACCGCAACTGGGAGCTGTGCCAGTTCCGCACGCCGCTCGACAACCACGGCAACCCGAAGGACGGCGAGCCGCGGTGGTTCCGCTGCGGCCGTTTCTACTCGTACAACGGCGTGGACCGCGCGATGGAGTACGTGCTCGACCAGCTCGCAAAGGAGCGCGCCTACGGCGAGTCGATGGAGCTGGGCAGCGCGCTCGCGGAGTGGAGGCGTCTGGTGGGCGAG
>DJXA01000035.1:0-1199 GCA_002449555.1 Atopobiaceae bacterium UBA7016
GAGCTTGCCTGGCGCACGCTGCAGGAGATGCTCGAGGCTAACGCTGGATCCGCCTCCGCTACGACAACCGTTCATGCCGTCTGCGACCATGACCACAGCGGTGAGGAAGCCTAACCATGGCTGGCGGAATGTTTTCGACAAAGGGTCGCTATGCGCTTCGCGCGATGAGCGATCTTGCCCAGCACCCTGGCTGGGTGTCGCTCGGTGACGTCTCAAAGCGACAGAACATCTCGCGCAAGTATCTCGAGCAGGTCATTGCCCTCATGCACAAGGCTGGCTACGTCGAGAGCCTGCGCGGCAAGGGTGGCGGTTATCGCCTGACGCGCAAGCCGGAAGAGTACACCCTGGGACAGATTCTGCGCGCTGCGGAGGGTGGCTCGCTCGCCCCTGTAGCCTGCCTCGATTGCACGAACGACGAGATCTGCCCCATAGTCGAGACCTGCCCCACCGTTGAGATGTGGCGTGACCTGGGTAAGGTCACGAGCAGCTATCTTGACAGCAAGACGCTGGCGGACCTGATTAGGGAGCCGCTGGAAGAGGAGTAGCACCTCTTGCAACGCGATTTTGGGGAGTACCCCTTTTACGCGTTGCAGACACAGCTGAAAAAAGGGCCCCGGATTTCTCCGGGGCCCCTCATCAGCTGCTATGCAGCGTTGAGCTTACGCCCAGCCCTTGCCGTCGGAACCGAAGTCGACGATGAGCTCCTTGGCGCGAGCGACGATGGCGTCGAAGCCAGGCTTGAGGAGCTTGCGCGGGTCGTAGTTCTTGCCCTCGAGGTCCTTGCCGGACTCGATGAAGGCGCGAGTGGCGCGAGCCATAGCGACCTGGAGGTCGGTGTTGACGTTGATCTTGGCGATGCCGTTGTCAATGGCCTCCTGGACCATGGCGGTCGGGATGCCGGTGCCGCCGTGAAGGACGAGCGGCAGGTCGCCGGTCAGGGCCTTGATCTCGGCCAGACGGTCCATGGACAGGCCAGCCCAGTCCTCGGGATACAGGCCGTGGATGTTGCCGATGCCGCAGGCGAGGAAGTCAACGCCGAGGTCGGCGATGGCCTTGCACTCCTGGGGGTCAGCGAGCTCGCCGCTGGAGGCGACGCCGTCCTCGACGCCACCGATGCCGCCGACCTCAGCCTCGACGGAGATGCCCTTGCCGTGGCAGAGCTTCACGATCTCGGCGGTGCGCTCGAGGTTCATCTCGAA
>DJXA01000035.1:1322-3383 GCA_002449555.1 Atopobiaceae bacterium UBA7016
TACATGATGGAGGTGAAGCCAGCGTCGATGGCCTTGAAGCAGTCCTCATAGGAGCCGTGATCGAGGTGCATGGCAACGGGGACGGTGATGTTCATGTAGTCAACGAGGTCCTCAACGACGTCCTTGACGACCTTGAAGCCCTGCTGCCACTTGGCGGCGCCAGCGGTGCACTGAATGATGACGGGGCTCTGGAGCTCCTCGGCGGCCTGCAGGATGGAACGAGTCCACTCGAGGTCGTTGGTGTTGAACGCCGCGATGCCGTAGTGGCCCTTAACGGCGGCGTTAAGCATGTCGGTAGCGGAAACAAGCATGTGAACCTCCAAAAAACGTTGGTTGACAAACACTTTTATCATCATAGCGCGAGGGGTACGAGTTTGCCAAAGTTGACTCGCCGAGAAGCAGATTCTTACGGTATAAGGTGGATAACTTTTCGGTGAACGAGTGTCCAGGCGGGCGTGCTTCTCGGCTTGGGCTTGTGTCAGGGCGGTGCAGGCACTGTCGCAACTTGATGAAGACGGGGTGTTCTCGAGCCAAGTGGGTATACTCAAGTGCTCCAACGGAGATGCCTAAAAACCCGGCGCGCATCCGGAAAAGCGCTGGTCACAGGCATCGAAGAAAGGTTGTGATAGGTATGTCACAGAAGTCGGATAAGCCGCGCGGCGTCTTCGATGACTTCTCGTTCTCAACTGTCGTGGCAAGTGCCCTGACGGCCGCCACATCGTTCTTGCTTTCCTCAAAGATTGGTCTTGCGGGCTCGCTCATCGGCGCAATGTCTGCGGCCGTCATCTCTACCGCCTGTACCCAGGTGTATAAGGGCATGCTGACGGCCTCGGCCGACCGCATCAAGGAGGTTGCTGAGCCTACGGTTGTTTTCGGCGAGCACATGGGAAGTGGCACGCGCTACACCAGCGCACGGACCCATGAGATTGGTCGGTTTGCGCGCCGTCTGGTGGTCTTCGCGGCCTGCGTGTCTCTGGCGGCGGTGCTGGTGAGCGCCGCGGTTATCGCCTTTGCGACGCGCGGCGCCGGCCTTGGCCCCACGTCGTGGGAGCCGGCCACCGTGGACGAGGAGGCCGAAGAGACGGTTTCCGAGGCGAAGGACGATGCTGCGGCGATAGCCAATAGGGTAGAGACCAAGGTCGATGCGCTTGTCACTGAGACCGCCCAGAATGGCGAGACGTCTGCCGCAGCCCCCGCGCCGTCCGATTCGTCAAGCGAGGCATCCTCTGACGTCGCGCAGCCAGTCGCTTCTTCTGAGGTACCTGACGCGGCCGAAGAAGCTCCCGTCGCGGAGACGCCCGTAGAACAGGAACAGCCCCTGACGGATCAGGGGCTGTCTGAAAGTGACGCTGCGCAGACTTCTGAAGTTACCGCCTCATAGGGCAACGCGAGCTACTCGGCCTGCTCTTTTCTGAAGTCCTCATCGACCAAGATGTCGGCGAGGGTTTTGCTGTCAAGGAATGACGAGGTCAGCTTGCCCAAGTCGCGCCAGATGCCCACGGTGGGGCAGTCCTCCATGCGCGGGCAGATCTCGCCCGAGGTGCAGTCGAGGCAGGCGACCGGCGCGAGCGATCCTTCGGCGGCACGGAGGATCTCGCCCAGCGTGTACTCCTCGGGCTTGCGGGTGAGGCGATAGCCGCCGCCCTTGCCGCGCAGGCTCTCCACGTAGCCCGCCTTGTGCATCAGCGAGATGACCTGCTCAAGATACTTGCGCGAGATGTTCTGGCGCTCCGACACGTCGCCCAGCGAGATCCAGCCCTCGTGGGTTGCCAGGTCTCCCATGGCACGCAGCGCGTAGCGTCCCTTTGTTGAGAACAGCCCACCAGCCATGGCTTAAGCCTCCTCGTTGGTCCCAAGCATCTCGGAGAGCGTGCGCCATGCAAGCTCTGCGCACTTGACGCGAGCGGGCATGTGCGCGATGTCCTTGAGCAGCGACGCGTCCTCGAGCTTCTCCAGCTCGGCCTCGTCCTCGACTTCGCCCTTCACCATGCGCATGAAGAGGTCGCAGAGCGCGAGAGCCTCCTCGGGCGTCTTATCGGTGACGAGGTCGCTCATCATGTC
>DJXA01000171.1:0-141 GCA_002449555.1 Atopobiaceae bacterium UBA7016
GGCGCATGAGAATCAGGCGCTCGATGTCCGAGATGAGGTGACGACCGTCTCCCCAGGCTTCCCAGCGCTCGTCCACCCAGGCGTCAGGCGTGGTTACCGTGACGCCCAGCCCCAATCCCACAAGGCCGGCAAGCTCGCGCT
>DJXA01000171.1:248-2145 GCA_002449555.1 Atopobiaceae bacterium UBA7016
GGGCACCAGCAGCACCACATGGCCCGCCTCGTCCAGTCCTTGCCGCAAACCAGCCACAACCGGAGCGCTCAAGATGCTCCGGTCCGTTGTCAACGTGATATTGAGAGACACGTCACTCCTCGCTCAAATAAAGCTTCAACGACAGCTATCCGGTCAGGTCCCGAGCCGTCGTTCAGTTTGTCTTCTGCTCTTCGAGACGCGCGAGCACCAGACGATACCCGCCGGCCTCACCGTTCAGGCACTTGGACACGCGGCTCACCGTGGTGGATGAAGCCCCCGTCGAGCGCGAAACGTCGAGGTAGGACGCACCAGAGCTCAGCAGTGCCGCCACCTCAAGACGCTGCGCAAGGTCGGCCAGCTCACGCGCGCTCAGGATGTCGGCAAGCAGCGCCTCGGCCTCCTCGGGCGTCTGCAGCGCGCAGAGCGCCTCGTAGAGGCGAGCGTTCGCACGCGATTCCGAATCTCCGTCCTTGCGCATCCGGTCCTCCCCAGCCAATGCCTCTTCCGGTTCTTACTTTGCGGCCTTATCGGTGTCCTTGAGCTCGCCGGCAATGCCACTCTCAAGCTCTCGGCCCTGCCGCGCACGCCACTCCTGCACCGCGTCGAACGCTGCCTTAAGCGCCGTCTCCGCCGCATCCTGCGCCTTTGAGGCGGCGGCATCTGCGGCCTTCGAGACGACGACGCGGGCAAAGCTCAGCAGCAGCTCCTTGGTCGACTCGTCCATGTCGCCCATGGCGTTGAGGACGGCGGTCATGGCCTGACGATTCTCCATGACCTCGCTCATCTTCTTGGCGCCGCCCGCCTCGAGGGCGTCGAAGAACTGGTTGACCGCAGCGGCACGCTGGTCAAGCGGCACGCCCACGATCCACGTATCGATGCTCTCTTTGATGAGCCTGCTCTCGGTGGTGAGGTCGCGCTCGGTAACCATGCCAAAGGCGTTGACCTGCCACGTAAACGGGTCGTGCTGGCCTGCTCCGATCACATTGCTCTTGACCACGATGCGCGGGTCATCTGCCCGCTCGAAGATGATGCCCACCATGTCATAGGCGGGAACGATGCGCCGGTAGCGGTACCCAAGCTGGGAGCGGGGGCTCTTGGGCATGATCTCGGGCGCGAGGCCCGGGCCGTCATTGCTCCACACGCAGGAGATATACGGCCTGAGCGTCTCCTCACAGTCAAGGGCGGCATACACGGCCAAGTTTCCGCCCTTCGAGTGCCCGCCCACGTAGACACGACGACCCTGCACATGGGCCTCGGCGATGGCCTTCTCAAGATAGGCATCCGCACGCAGCTGCGCCTCGGGCACGGTAAAGCTCAGCATGAAGTCTTCTCGCCAGCCCACCAGCGTGGAGTCGGTTCCGCGGAACGACACGTAGGTGAACTGCTCGTTCACGTCGATCTGGACGGCGGAGAACTGCAGCGACTTGTCGACGTCCAGCTCGTCCACGTAGTCATGCAGCATCATGGTCGAGAAGCGCCGGGAGGCCGCAAGCGCGACGAGAAACTTGTCTGTCAGCTTCGCAAACGATCGGACGCGCTGGCTGACGTCGCCCTTTGTCTCGTCCAAGATGATCTGGCAGGCCTTGCCCAAGGCAATCGAGCCCTCTCCTGGAGCGGGCACAATGCCGCCAAAGTCAAGGTACGAGATGGTTGCCAAGACAAGGTTGTCAACGTCGTTAAACGGCCGCTCGGTCAGCTCGA
Source organism: Atopobiaceae bacterium UBA7016 (assembly GCA_002449555.1). GTDB lineage: Bacteria > Actinomycetota > Coriobacteriia > Coriobacteriales > Atopobiaceae > UBA1367. The sequence continues at coordinate 1,950 of DJXA01000171.1, forward strand.
TGTCACCGCGCCAGGTGAGGTAATCGACCACATTTGCCACGCGCCACTCCTTCCATTTGTTTCACCCAGCTAGTGTACCTAACCCGCGCGACAAAAAGAAAAGGACGCAGGAATAATGTTACCTGCGCCCTTTCCATCACGGATAGGTTATACGGATACCCTCGCTTACCAGCCGGGACCGCCCATGCCGCCGCCG
>DJXA01000171.1:2236-4337 GCA_002449555.1 Atopobiaceae bacterium UBA7016
CGCCGGGACCGCCCATGCCGCCGCCCATCTCGCCGCCGGGGCCGCCCATGCCGCCGCCCATCATCATGGATTCGCTGATCTCGCTCACCTGCTCGCCGTTGACGTAGATGGTGCCGCCCGTGAACTGCGAGCCGTAATCGAAGTCGAAGGCAAACTGCGCGTTGATGTCAACCGTGCCGCCGCTCACATAGATGTAGCCGTTGGAGTCGAGCGCGTCCGTGTCGCCCTGCGCCATGGTGACAGCAAGGTTGCCACCGCGGATGTCGATGACCGGGTCGCCGATGGAATTGGACTTGTACGAGGCATTGACGCCATCGTCCCAGGCAGAGATCGTGGTGTCGCCACCATTGAACTGGATGTAGGTGGCCTCGATGGCCTCGCCGCCACTGATCTGGAGCGTGCCGCCGTCAACCTGCACATAGGTGGTTGCATGGATACCGTCGTCGCCGGCATCGATGTTTAGCGAGCCGCCGCAGACGTAGACGTAGCCCACGGTGTCGTCCTCGTCGTTTTCGCAGTGCAGACCGTCCTTGTCGGTGGCAATGGAGACGCTGCCGTCAGCGATGCGGATGGAGTCGTTGGCCTCGATGGCGTCCTCGGTGCTAGTGATGGCGTAGGTGCCGCCGGTGATCTTGAGGTCATCCTTGCTGGTGATGCCGTTGCCCGTCGAGCTGATGGTGAGCGTGCCCAAGCCGTTCAGCACCAGGTCGTCCTTAGAGAAGATGACAGCGTCGGTGTTGGTCTCTCCATCGGCCACGAAGGCGCCGGTCACGGTCAGCGTGTTCTGGCTGCCCTCCGTGGTGGTGACAAACACCTTGTCGGCGTTCTTCACGTAGATGGCCGGCCAGTCGCTGTTGGTGATGGTCACGTTGTCGAGCACCAGCTGCACCTTGGCGGCATCGGCGTCGACGATGACCGTCGTGTCTTCGACATCGCCCGCCAGCACGTACACGCCTTCCTCGCTGATGGTCACGTCCTGGCCACTCGTCAGCGAAAGGTACGTAGCTCCGACGAGGTCCGCCTCCTGCTCGAGGTCGCGCTCGGTGAAGAGGTCGGCCGTGTCGACAACGCCGTCAGAGACCATAGCGTCCAAGGTGACAGCGGACGTGTCGTTCGCGGTGGACAGGGCGCTGTCAGTCGTGGTGTCTTGTGTAGTTTCCTGCTCGGCAACGGAGGTCACGCTCGTTGCCTGGTCTTCGGCCTGCGCACTCGCCTTGGAGGACTCGGCAGCCCGAGCGCCACCGCAACCGGCGATGCTTGCGGCGAGCGTCGAGGCGACGATAGCCGCGGTGAGCCTTCTCATGCTGATGTATTCCATGGTGGAACACCTCCCCGATGTGGTTGTCATCGTGACAGGCATAGCGTACGGCCCGAAGCTTTGAACTACCTGAAAATGGACGCAGGTCCACATGCCTGAGCGTTCTTTCAGCTTGCATGCTCCACCGGAGCTCAATGCATCAAAACCGGGCCCCTCCCCACTGCGAATGTTGACACTAGAGGCCCGATTTCCGTCAACATTCGCAAATGAGTGGCTTCTGCTAGATTGGACTACCGCACACAACGATGGGTACAAGAGATGTGGACCAACATCCGTTGGACTTATAGGAGGTATCACATGGAATTCTTCATCTCGTGGATCGTTTCGACGCTCTCCACCATGGTGGCCATCACCGTCGTCCCCGGCATTCAGGCCGTTGGCGGCTCGTATGCCGGCCCCATCATGTGCGCATTCGCCCTCGCACTGGTCAATGCGTTCATCAAGCCACTGGCCGACGTCCTGTCGTTCCCGCTGACCGTGGTCACGCTGGGCCTCTTCCAGGTGGTCATCAACGCCCTCATGCTTCAGCTGGCGAGCGGCCTCTCGGTTGGCCTTTTCGGCTCGGGCATCAGCATCGATTCCTTCGGCTCCGCCGTCATCGGCTCCATCATCATCTTCCTGGCGACCACCGTCTTCAACTCCGTCCTCGGCGTCGAGTAAGAACCTCAACTGAGGCAACCCCACACAACGCGACGAGCCCCAAATCGAGTCACCCCACTCGCAACAAATAACGACCAGTGGAGCTGATTGGGGCTGTTCGCGCTCCTGACAGAGAGAGCCTAG
>DJXA01000171.1:4483-5159 GCA_002449555.1 Atopobiaceae bacterium UBA7016
CTAGGCTCTCTCTGTCAGGAGCGCGCTACGCCATGATCTTGCGGAACAGCTCTTTGACGGTCTCGTGATCGGCCTCGCGGGGGTTGCCGGGATAGCAGGCGTCGGCGAGGGCATCGGACGCGAGCTGGTCGAGGTCCTCCTCAACCAGGCCGTCGCAGGTCTTGGGAATGTTGACGTCAGCGGAGAGCTGCTTGACGGCAGCGATAGCGGCGTCAGCGGCCTCGTCGGTGGTCATGCCCGTGGTGTCAACGCCCATGGCGACGGCGACCTGAGCAAGGCGCTCGGTGACGACCGGCTTGTTGTACTCCATGGCGATGGGGAGCAGCATGGCGCAGGCAACGCCGTGCGGAGTGTCATAGTGAGCGGACAGGGTGTGCGCCATGGCGTGGTCGATGCCCAGGCCCACGTTGGAGAAGCCCATGCCGGCAACATACTGGCCAAGGGCCATGCCCTCGCGACCGCTGCCCGGCTGGCCGCTCTTGGCCTCGGCGTAGGAGTCGCGCAGGTTCTGGGAGATGAGCTGGATGGCCTTGAAGTGGAACATGTCGGAGAGCTCCCAAGCGCCACGGGTGGTGTAGCCCTCGATGGCATGGGTCAGCGCGTCCATACCGGTAGCTGCGGTGAGGCCGGCGGGCATGGAGGCCATCATGTCGGGGTCGACGACGGCGACGTCGGG
>DJXA01000171.1:5300-12794 GCA_002449555.1 Atopobiaceae bacterium UBA7016
AGTTGATGGTGACCTCAGCGGCGGTGCCAGCGGTGGTAGCAACGGCGATGGTGAAGGTGGCGTGGTTCTTGGTGTCGGCAACGCCCTCCAGAGAGACGACGTCGGCGTACTCGGGGTTCTCGGCGATGATGCCGATGGCCTTGGCGGTGTCCATCGCGGAGCCGCCACCCACGGCGACGATGCAGTCAGCGCCGGAAGCCTTGAAGGCCTCGACGCCGTCCTTCACGTTCTGGATGGTGGGGTTGGGCTTGATCTCCTTGAAGAGCTCCCAAGCGATGCCAGCCTCGTCGAGGAGGTCGGTGACCTTGGCGGTGACGCCAAACTTCACGAGGTCGGGGTCAGAGGCGACGAAAGCCTTCTTGAAGCCACGGCGCTGGATCTCGCCGGGGACCTCCTTGATGGCGCCCTTGCCGTGATACGAGATGTTGTTCAGGACGAAACGATTAGCCATAGTGCTCTCCTCTCATTGGTTAACGCACGCATGAGCGCATTATGCCCCACTACCGTTAGTGCAATAGCACCATTTACCGATGAGCACAATCGCAAATTGAGACGCTGGGGGTAGCCCCCTTTGTTGCGTGCAACAAAGGGGGCTACCCCCAGCGTCTCATCGCTCGTAGCGACTCTTAGAACTCGGCGTTGCCCACGGTGCGCGGGTGCGGGATGACGTCGCGGATGTTGTCCACGCCCGTCAGGTACATCACCAGGCGCTCGAAGCCCAGGCCGAAGCCCGCGTGACGGCATCCGCCATAGCGGCGCAGGTCGCAGTAGAACTTGTACTGCTCGGGGTCCATACCCAGCGCACGGATGCGCTCCTCAAGCACGTCGAGGCGCTCCTCGCGCTGGCTGCCGCCGATGATCTCGCCGATGCCGGGAACCAGGCAGTCCATGGCGGCCACGGTCTTGCCGTCATCGTTCAGGCGCATATAGAAGGCCTTGATCTCTGCCGGGTAGTCGGTAACGAAGGTCGGGCGCTTGAAGTGCTGCTCAGTCAGGAAGCGCTCGTGCTCGGTCTGCAGGTCGCTGCCCCAGTGCACGGGGTAGTCAAACTTGGTGCCCGCAGCCTGCGCCTGCTCCAGAATCTCGATTGCTTCGGTATAGGTGACGCGCGCAAAGTCGGAGTTCGCCACGTGCTCAAGGCGCTCGAGCAGGCCCTTGTCAACGAAGCTGTTGAACATGGCAAGCTCGTCCGGGCAGCGCTCCATGACAGCCTTCAGGACGTACTTCAGCATGTCCTCGGCCAGCTCCATGTCGTCTTCGAGGTCGGCGAACGCGATCTCGGGCTCCATCATCCAGAACTCCGCGGCGTGACGACGCGTGTTGGAGTTCTCGGCACGGAAGGTGGGGCCGAAGGTGTAGATGTCGCCAAACGCCAGGGCGAAGTTCTCGCCCTGAAGCTGACCCGACACCGTCAGGTTGGTGGCGCTGCCAAAGAAGTCCTGGCTCCAGTCCACGGCGCCGGACTCAGTGCGCGGCGGGTTGTCCACATCGAGCGTGGTCACGCGGAACATCTCGCCCGCGCCCTCGGCGTCAGAGGCCGTGATGATGGGTGTGTTCACATACACGAAACCACGGCCCTGGAAGAACTCGTGGATGGCGAATGCGGCAACCGAGCGCACGCGGAACACGGCGCGGAAGAGGTTGGTACGCGGACGCAGGTGCTGGATGGTGCGCAGGAACTCGCGCGTGGTGCGCTTCTTCTGCAGCGGATAGTCGGGCGTAGAGGGGCCCTCGACCAGCACCTCGTGAGCCTGCAGCTCGAAGGGCTGCGGACGGTCGGGCGTCAGCGCAAGGGTTCCGCGCACGATGAGGGCGGCACCAAGGTTCTGGGCCACGATGTCGTCATAGCTTGCCAGCTGGTCGCGGTTGAGCACCACCTGCAGGTCTTTGAAGCAGCTGCCGTCGTTCAGAACGACGAAGCCGAAGTTCTTCATGTCGCGGATGGACTTGACCCATCCGGCCACCGTGACCTCATGGCCACCGAGCTCTTCTTGGTCTGCGTAGAGAGTTGCGATCTTAATGCGCTCCACGAGAAGCTCCTCCTTGTTGAAAGCGTACGTGTCAAATGCAACACTTTAGCACTCGTGCGCGCATTCTGGTGGGACAAGGGTTCGGAACCCCCGTTGCATTTGCAACGGGGGTTCCGAACCCTTGTCCCACACGTATGTGTTATGCACCAAGTGCCGCGAGAACCTCAGTCTCGGGACGCGTCGCGAAGTACGACGTAGGATAGTCGGTTGCCAGCGAACGACCCATATACACGTCGGTGCCGTGATGATAGATCTCGCCGATGCAGTACACGGGGCTTCCCAGAGGAACGACGTCTTCAACCAGACGATACCCGCGGAAGACGGTCTTGGGCGTCTGCGGGGCCACAGTCGTCACCGTGGTATAGGTGGTGTTGTGATGCATGGAGTCAAGGACGGAGCTCAGCACCATGCCCGTGATCATGTCGCTCATGACATCGCCCATGCCGATGGGACGGCGATACGTGCGCTGCTGATAGGGCTGAGTCGGCCGCGGCATGGGACGCGGGACGGTGCTGTAGCCAACGTGTCCGTTGCCCAAGAAGATGTCGAGCCCAGAGAACGGCTGTTGCTGCTGACGCGGAGCGCGGTTGGACGAAGATGAGCTGCCTCCGCCTCGGTGGCTAAAGTTGGCAGACTGCCCGCCGCGATGGCCCGCACCAGCGGCGCCGCCAGCTGCGTGGGCAAAGGACAGGTGCTTCCAGCGCTTTTCGTCTGCCACTGTACCAGCGGCGTCGCCCGCACCGGCATACGCGAACGCAGGACGCGGCACGAGGCCGGCCACCACGGCGTCGCGCGCACGTCCGAAGCCGTGCACAATGCCCGAGGCAATATCGCCCACGATAGCCGTCACGCCCGAGGCGCTTGTCGTGCTTGAGGTGGCAGACCCATCGACGGCCTTGGCAAAGTCCGAATTGGGGCCCTCGATATGGTTGGTGGAGTTGACTAGCAGGATATGCTCGCCAAACGAGTTGATGTCCACATAGACCGGCGTGTCGCTCGAGGCATCCTTGAAGTAGAACGGATCGAAGGACTTCTCGTGGGCAACCAGGGTCTCAACGTCGCCTGAGCCACGGTTCTCGATGCGATAGCAGCGAATCTCGTAATAGGCCACCTGCTTGCGGCTGTACGGGGCAATGACCCCGCCCTCGCGCTGCGCGGTACCAGTCAGCTCGCAATACTGGCGGAAGTTGGGCGAGGTCTGCTCGAGCTCATCCAGAATGGAGAGCTGGTCAGCTACGCGCGACGTCTTCGTCATCTTCATGTCCTCGACCATCTGCACGCGCGAGCCATTGGATGACTCGGTGCCCTTGGGGGCAGGTGTCGCCGCCGAGACACCGCTGCGCATGCCGAACACGATGAACGCGATGGTGAAGATGCAGAGAATAAAGAGGAACATTCCGAAATCCATGGTGTTTCCCCCAATGAATCAGTGCCTAATGCGTAAGCGGGCAGGCCGAGCCAGACGGCCCGACCTGCCCGATGGATCACGTGATACCAGTTAGTGAGCCGAGGCTACAGGCCCAGCTCAGCCTTCAGGCGGTCGAGCTCGGAATCGATGGCGGCGTTGTGAGCCATGTCGGCAAACGCGGTCTCGGCGTCAACCTCGCCCACGTTGATGTCGGTGTAGGCCTCGGCCACAGACTCCTGGGCCACGATCTTGGCCTCAAGCTGGTCAAGCTTTGCGAAAGCAGAGTCGAGGGAGGAGGAGTTCACGGACTTGGCAGCAGTCTTGGAAGCCTCGGCCATCTTGGCGCGGGCAGCGAGCACGCTCTGGCGAGCACGAGCCTCGTCGAGCTTGACGCGCAGGGTCTGCACCTGGTCCTTGAGCTTGTTGACCTGCTCGGTGATGGCGTCGTAGGAGGCGCGCAGCTGGACAACCTGCTCGTCGAGGCCGACCTTGACGTCGAGGGCCTTGCGGGCAAGCTCCTCGTTGCCGTTCTTCAGGGCAAGCTTGGCCTTGTCGTTCCAGTCGGCAACCTTGGCCTCGGCGTCAGCGAGCTCCTTGGCGGCAACCTTCTGGGAGCCCATGGCCTGGCCCAGAGCCTGCGTCGCGTCGTCGACCTGCTGCTCCATCTCGATGATGAGCTGTTTCACCATCTTCACGGGGTCTTCTGCCTTGTCAATCATGTCATTGATGTTGGCCTTGAGAATGTCTGCGATCCTGCTGAAGATTGCCATTGTCTTCCCCTTTCTGTGGGCTAGCCGCTATGGGCCTTCTTTCCTGCGTTGCATCAAGATAACGCCACGTAGGAACACTAACGCAACAACCATATACCATGAGGAAAACTGAAATGCACAGGTTTCGGCAAGGTGCTTACGTAGACGGCACACGTTATGTGGAGCGGCCAGAGTCATCTTGTTTGGTCATATCGGACATAGTAAGATTACGGTCTTACGAACGTGGGTGCTCTTCATGTTTCAGAACCCCGTCGCAGAGATTCGAGGCTTTCAGCGCATGAGCGAAGAGACGACAGATACGGGCACCTTACAGGCTGGCGAGCGCAAGCTCAGGTCAGCCGCGCTCGCCACCTTTGCCATATGCGCCGCCCTCGACGTCTATCTGCTTTCCGTCTCGGCCTCACGCCTCTCGCTGGTACCGTGGCTGTTGCTTGCCATCACCAGCATCGTCATGGTTGGCCTCAACATCCGCTGCCTGGTGACAAGCGGCCCCACCATGGGCATGATTCCCGTCGCGCTGACCTCCCTCACGCCTGCCTGCCTCGCCGGCTCCAACGCATTCACGAGGTTTTCGGGCCCTTGGTGGACCTGCATCGTGGTCTCTGCGCTCACCTTTTTGATCTGCGCATATATGGTCTGCTGGTTCCGCCGACTCGAGAGCGTCTACCAGAAGCCGGCAGATCCTGACGAAGACGCCGTGCTGGTCGTGCTCGGGGGGCCTGTCCGCAACGGCGAGCCCACCCTCACGGTGCAAAACCGCCTTGCCGTGGCCGCAAGCCTCTGGCGCGAGGCGCCACAGCGCCTCATCGTGACCACCGGAGGCCCCGATACCACGGGCACCACCAACGAGGCCGAGTCCATGCGCACGTGGCTTGTCAACCATGAGGGCGTGCCTGAGGACGTCATCCTCGTCGAGCCGCGAGCGCTCAACACGACGCAGAACATCGCCTATTCCCTGAAGATGCTCTCAGAGGCCGGGCTCTCGAATCGCCAGGTCTGCGTCGTCACCAGCGACTATCACCTCTACCGAGCCTTGACCATCGCTCGACGCCAAGATCCCACCATCATCGGTATGCCCGCCTCCGTCCCAAGCGAAAGCGCCATCCAGCAATGGTGCCGTGAGGTGATCGTCATCTTGACAACGGGTCTTGCGTAGGCAGCCCGGCACAGATCCTTACCGCATCGACGGCTCGTGGCACACGCGCTCGGCCAAGGCGTTTGCCCAGCGCTCCGTATAGAACGTGTAGTACGACACGCCGCGGTGGCGACGGCGGCGCTCCAGCGCAGGAGCGCCTGCCCACGTGAGCGACGGAAGCACAATGACGGGCAGGTAGAAAGGCCCGAGGATGAGGGACTGAACCGTGTGGCCGTATTCGTGCACCACCAGGCGACGCGGACAGTTGCGCGGCACGAAGATGAAAGGACCCAGCGAAAGCCCGCGCTTGAGGCGCCACTCGGTAACGCGAGCGCTGCGGAAGCGATAGTGCGGGCAGCCACGCCCGGCAATGGCCAGCACGCCCGCACCGAGCACGGTCTGTGGAAGCCCCCATGTCGCATGCACGAGCCGCGCAAGCGCAAAACCCATCTCGTCTCCCCTACGATTGCAGACGCTGCGTCAGCAGCTGGCTGAAGAGCTTCGGATTGCCGCTTCCCCGGGAGGCCTTCATGCATTGGCCCACCAGATAGCCGACGACCTTCTTGTTCCCCTCTTGGTATTGTCGAACCTGCTCAGTACAGCTCCGCAGCACATTCTCCACGATGGTTGCAAGCGCCTCGACGTCGTTTGACTGCCGAAGCCCTCGCTCGTCGACGATGTGCTCGGGGTCGCCGTCGCCTCCAGCCACCGCTTCCAAGACCTCTCGCGCCTGTGCAAAGGTGATCGCATCTCCCGCAAGCAGCCGCGCGAGGCTCGCCACCTGCGCCGCATTGACGTCTTCTCGCCCAAACGCGAGGTTGACCACCACTTTGGCAACCATCGGAACCACCGACGCGTCCACCGCCGAAGCGGCGCTCTCGAAGAGGCCTGCCACATCAGGGTCGCCGGCAATCCGCGCGGCGTCATAGCGCTTGAGGTCCCAGTCGCGCACGTAGCGGTCACGCTTGGCGTCGGGCAACTCGGGCACGCGCGCACGGCAGCGCTCGATAAACTCGTCGGAAAGGTCGAAGGGCACGAGGTCGGGGTCGGGATACATGCGGTAGTCGTCTGCCGTCTCCTTGACGCGCATGACCACGGTGCGGCGACGACTCGGCTCCCAGTGGCGCGTCTCCTGTCGGACCGCACCTCCCCCCTCCAGCACCTCGGCTTGTCGGCAGATTTCATAGGCAAGGGCGTCATGCAGCGCCTTGAACGAGTTGAGGTTCTTCATCTCGGTCTTGGTACCCAGCTCGCTGGTACCGCGACGGCGCAGGCTCACGTTGCCGTCGCAGCGCATCGAGCCGTGCTCGAGCGAGCAGTCAGAGATCCCCAGCGTGAGGAAGGTCTGTCGGAGCTTCTCCATGAAAAGCCGCGCTTCCTCCGGCGTCCGCAGGTCTGGCTCGGTCACCAGCTCGATAAGCGGCGTGCCGCAACGGTTGTAGTCGATGAGGCTCTCCGTGGCGCCGCCGATGCGCCCCTCGGAGCCGCCAAGGTGGTTCATCTTTGCGGCATCCTCCTCCATGTGGATGCGCAGGATACGAATAGGGGCCACGTAGCTGCCATCGGACGCCTTCTCGATAGTGCCGTCCGGGCGCTCGCTCGCGCCATCGCCGGCAACCTCAAGGTCGAGGCGCCCGTGCATGACGAAGGCGACCGGCCCCTGCGTAGTCTGGAAGTTCTTGGCCATGTCAGGGTAGAAGTAGTGCTTTCGGTAGAACATCGAGCGGCGCATGACCTCGCAGTTGGTGGCGATGCCGGCCATCACGATGGACTCGATGGCCTTCTCGTTGGGCACGGGCAGCGCGCCAGGCATGCCGAGACAGACGGGACAGACGTTGGCGTTGGGCTCGTCGTCGTGGCTCAGCTTGCAGCCGCAGAACATCTTGGTCTCAAGCGTGGTGAGCTCGGTATGAATCTCAAGGCCGATGATGGCTTCCCAGTCTTGCAGCACCTCCGCGAGGCTTCGCATCAGAGCTCACCTCCCCTGCCGGCAAAGGCCGGCGCTACCACTCCGGCGAGCTCACCCTCGCGCTCAAGCGCACGCGCGACGGTGAGCAGGCGGGCGTCGGCAAACGCAGGGCCCTGTAGCTGCGCACCAATGGGCAGGCCGCTCTCCTCCCCCAGCCGCACCGGCACGCTGATGCCGCAGTT
>DJXA01000046.1 GCA_002449555.1 Atopobiaceae bacterium UBA7016
CGGACGGAGCCGCGGCCATGGCGTCGGTAACGCCCTCGGAGAGGATGTTGAGCGCGAGGCAGGTAAACATGATTGCCATGCCCGGGAAGAGTGCCTGCCACCAGCGACCAGACAGGACGCCGGCGCGGGCATCGGCAAGGATGTTACCCCACGTGGGCGTAGGCTCGGAGATGCCGGCAGACAGGAAGGTAAGCGACGCCTCGAAGATGATGGCGTCAGCCACGAGCGTCACGGTAAACACTAGGATAGGCGCAGCACAGTTGCGCAGCACATGCTTGATAAGAATCCACGGGGCACGGGCACCCGACACGATGACCGCGCGGACATAGTCTTCGCCATACTCGCTCACGATGTTCGCGCGTACGATACGTGCGATCTGCGGCATGTACATGAAGCCAATGGCGAATATGATGGCAGGGATGGACTTGCCGAGGATGGACACGAGCACAGCCGCGAGCGCGATGCCCGGAACGGACATGATGATGTCCAAGATGCGCATGATAACCTCGGAAATGGCCTTGCGCGAAACGGCGGCGGCCGCACCGATAATGGAGCCGGTCACGAGCGCGAATCCCGTGGCGCCAAAGCCGATGACCAACGAGATGCGGCCACCGTAGAGCATACGGGAAAGGATGTCGCGGCCTTTGTCGTCGGTTCCAAAGAGGTGTGCGCCATCAGGAGCCATACGTGCCATGCCAATAGCGTATGGATCATCTGGAGCTATGAATGGCGCCAAGATGGACAGGAGAGCGATGACGATCAAGATGCCCAAGGCAATCTTGGACGTGAGCTTCATGTTCTTGAGTCCAGAGAGTTTAGGGCCCTTGGAGGCCATGGACTCGAGCCTCTCAGCGTTTTCTTTTCTCGTCGCCATGGCTACACGCTCCTAATCCTGGGGTTGATGAGCAGGTACAGCATGTCGACAACGATGTTGATCACAATGAACGACAGCGCGACGACGATGACGACGCCCATGACGAGCATAGGCTCGTTGCCGCTGACGCCTTCGAGGATTGCCATGCCCATGCCGGGCAGATTGAAGATGACCTCGATGACGACGGCGCCGCCCATGAGGTAACCAATCTTCATGCCAAGCGTGGTGACGGGCGTGATGAGGGCATTGCGCAAAACGTTACGCGCAATGATGACAGGCTTAGGCAAGCCAGAGCCCTTAGCGGTTCGGACGTAGTCCTTGTCCAGTTCCTCGACCATAGCGGTACGTACGATACGGGTCATCTGACCAGTAAGGGGCACAGCCAGTGCGACGGCGGGCATAATCATGCGCGCAAAGTAACCGGACGGATTGCCGAAGAGGCTAGGCAGCGGACCAGACGCAGGCAACATGTGAAGGAACGAGGAGAAGATAAGGATCAGCAGCACCGCAAGCCAGAACGACGGCGTGGCGAGGCCCGCGATAGATAGTAAGCGTATCAGCTGGTCAGGCCAACCATCTCTGTAAAGCGCGGCAATCACGCCCAGCGTGAAGGACACGATGGTACCCAACAGCAACCCGAAGAACGTAAGCTGCATAGTAACAGGCAGTGCGGTAGCGACGCGTCCAGCTACCGGGCGACGCTGCGGGCCATAAGTGCCCAGGTCACCCTCGGTTACAAGGCCCGTCATGTAGCGCACATAGCGCACAGGCCATGGATCGTCTAAACCGAATTCCTCGTGGTACTTCTGAATTGCCTCCAAGGTTGCACTCTCGCCAAGAGCACCGTAAGCAGGGTCAATGGGAGAAAACGACATAAGGAAGAAAATAAGAACGGAAACGCCGAGCGCCATGACAGGCAACGCGACGAGACGCCGGCCCACAAGACGAAGCAGGTTATTCACAGGCCTCTCCCCTCTCTTTCTCGGAAGGATGACAATCTGTTAGCTGCCATCCAAGATGTCTCACATTACAAAGGAGGCCCGGGCGGTCGCTGCCCGGGCCTCCCTCTCGTCCACGACTATGTTGTCGTCAGCAGCGTCTTACGCAGTGACGGTCGCAACGTCGGTAAGGGCAACGCCGGTGGTGCCGATGCCAGAGAAGTTCTGGACCGACTGGCCAGCCGGGCTTGCGGTCTCTGACCAAGAGGCCGTCGGGGTGATGACCTGCAGGACCGGGTACAGGACGACATTCTCGGCAAGAATGTCGAAGACCTGGTTCCAACAATCCTGCTGCTCAGAACCAGACTTGGTGAGGGCGTCAGACATCAGGCCGTTGACCTGCTTCCACTCCTCGGAGGTGTTCCAAGCGCAACGGGTCTGCATCCAGATGTTGTCGCCATACCACCAGTTGAGGAGCAGGTCGGTGTCGCCGCCGAAGCAAGACGGATCGCCCGGGGCCATCAGAATGTCCCAAGACTCGTCAGCCTGGTCGATGATGGCATACGTGGCCTTTGAGATGTCGGACTGCAAGTTGACAGTGAAACCGAGAGCCTGGATATCCTGCTGGGCCTGGGTGCCCATGGCCACGACCTGCGCGTTGTCGGTGGTGCGAAGCTCGATGTTGCCGGGGGTAATGCCAGAATCGGCGATGAGCTGCTGAGCCTTCTCGAGGTCGTAGTCATAGATCACGGAAGCCTCATGGAAGTTGGTGAAGCTCTCGGGCAGATAGCACTTGGGCTTGCCGGCAAGGCCAGAGAACGCATTCTGGATCATCTGGTCGGTGTTCAGGCAGTACATGATGGCCTGGCGGACCTTGACATCATTCCACGGGGCCTTCTTGACGTTGAACATGATAAAGCGGGTGCCGAAGCCCTGCACCTGGTCGACGCGCATGCCGGCAGCAGCAACCTGGTCGATGCTCTCGGGCGGCACGGACTCGGAGATGAGGGTGGTACCCTCCTGTGCCGCCGTCACGCGAGCGGTCGGGTCGGTGAGGGAATCTATACGAATTTGGGTGTCCTGCGCGGGGTGAGCGCCGTTGTAGTTGGGGTTGGGCTCGAGGACGACGTAGGTGTCGGCGACCTCGGTGTACATCCAGGGGCCGGAGCCGATGGGCTTGGCAGCAGCGTCATCATCAGACAGGGTCGCCGGGGTGACCTTGATGATGCCCAAGCGCTCCTTGATGAGCGAGAACTGCGGAATAGTGACCTTGACGGTGAGGGTCTTGTCGTCCTTCTTCTCGATAGACTCGATCATGGTGAGGAAGGAGACGTACATCATACCGTCAGCCTTGGCGCGCTCGAAGGAGTGGATGACGTCCTCGGGGGTGACGGGGTCGCCAGTGGAGAAGGCGGCGCCGTCGCGCAGGGTGATCTCGCAAGTGTTGTCGTCAACCCAGACCGGGTCGCCCACGCACAGGCCATCAGAGGTGCTGTAGTCGTGGAAGTCGATGTCGTACAGGCCTTCCACAACGTTCATGTTGGCGCTCAGGCAGAAGGCGGAAGAGCAGTTCTGAGGATCGAACGAGCTCGGGCCATATGCAGAGCCCACGGTCAGGATGCCGCCGCCGACGGTGCCGCCGGTGGCCTCGCCGCCGTCAGAGGCAGGCGCGTCTCCGCCGCTGTTGCCGCCGCAGGCAGCCAGCGCGAGAGCTGCGCCACCAGCAACGCCAAGGAACGTACGACGGGTAAGCTTGGTGTCCATCATTGTCTCTCCCATTCACTCGATGAACCGGAGTGCCGATTCGACCGGCACATGCACATGTTGCAAGAGTATTTCTTGAATCATCATCGACATAGAGGCAAATCGCCCAACGGTTGCAAAGGACAACTAAGCGTCGCTAGTATGATGTATGACCACTTGATTTAAACAAACCGCAGTTAAATGAGCTGTTTTGAGACTAATTGTTGAATGTCGGCAAGCAGTTAAGAACGTTATTCCCCAGCGGCCTCGGCAACCTGCGCGGCGTCGGCCTCAACGGCGCGCAGCGTCTGCCAGATCTCTTCGGCCACTGCCTCGGGCACGCCCTTCACTTCCGCAATCTCTTGCGGGCTGGCGGCACGCAGCTTCTTCATCGAGCCAAAGTGCCGCATGATGGCCTTTTTGCGCTTGGGGCCGACGCCGGCAATCTCGTCAAGCACCGACACCGTCATGGCCTTGTCGCGCAGCTCACGGTGGAAGGTGATGGCAAACCGGTGGCTCTCGTCACGCACCTGCTTGATGAGGTAGAGCGAGGCAGATCCGCTCGGCAGCACCACAGGCGTCTCGTCCCACGGAACGAAGACCTCCTCGTCCGATTTGGCCAGGCCACACACTGGGATGTCGAGCCCCAGCGCCTCCAGCTGGTTCATGGCGGCCGTCAGCTGCGGCTTGCCACCGTCAACAACGAGGAGGTCAGGCCGTGCGCCAAAGCGCTCGTCGGCCATGCGCTCGGGCGAGTAGCGACGCCCCAGCACCTCCTCCATGCTGAGGAAGTCGTTTGCCTCGTCGAGCTCGGCGCGCACCTTGAAGCGGCGGTACTGACCCTTGTCGGGCCGTCCGTTAGTGAAGACCACCATCGAGGCCACCGTGAAGCGGCCATGCAGGGTGGAGATGTCGAAGCACTCGATGCGCAGGGGCGGCGCGTCAAGGGCGAGTGCGCTTTCCAGCTCCATCAGGGCCTGGTTAGTGCGGTCGTCGGCGTAGCCCGTGCGCACCATGTAGCGCATGAGGGCATGGCGGGCGTTCTTCTGTGCCATCTCGAGCAGGGCCTTCTTCTCGCCGCGCTGAGGCCGGTGCACGCGACAGATGCGCTCGCGCTTCGCCGTCAACCACTCCCCCAGCACCTCGGCGTCCGCCAACTCCTGCGCGAGGTCCACCTCGGCAGGGATGTCAGCTGTCTCGTCAAAGTAGCGCTTGACGAAGCCTTCAGCCAGCTCCTCCTCGCTCACGTCCAGGCCCTTGTTGAGCACGAACTCATTGGTGCGCACCACGCGGCCCTCGCGCACGCTGAAGACGCAGGCACAGCTGATGGTCTCCTCGCGATAAAAGCCCACCACGTCCACGCTGGCGCCGGCCGAGATAATCACCTGCTGACGGTCATCCAGGCCCTCGAGCACCTCAAGGCGACGCTTGAACCTAGCCGCGCGCTCGAAGTCAAGCTCCGCCGCGGCCTCGCGCATCTGCTCTTCCAGCTCGTCGATCACGCCCGAGCGATTGCCCGCCAAGAAGCGCTCGACTTGGCTCACGTTGCGCGCGTAGTCCACGGTGCTGACGGCCCCGCAGCACACGCCCGGCCCGCGGCCCACGTGGTAGTCAAAGCAGGGGCGCCCCCGCTTGGCCAGCACGATGTTTGCCACCGCCGCGTCATCGGGATGGCCGTCAAGGTAGCGCTTGGAGCGCTTCCACTCCGCGCAGGTGCCAATGCAGATGGGCACCACCTTGCGCAGGATGTCGATGGTCTCGCGCGCCGCGTGCGCGTCGGTGTACGGGCCAAAGTAGCGCGTGCCCTTGCGGTGCTTCTCGCGCGTGTACTTGATGGCCGGATAGACGTCTGACTCGGTGACGGCAATGTAGGGATAGCTCTTGTCGTCCTTGTAGTCCACGTTGTAGTACGGGTGGTGCTGCGCGATGAGCTCGCGCTCCAGCACGAGCGCCTCGTGCTCAGAGCCCACCACCACGTAGTCAAACCCCTTCACCACCTGCATCATGAAGGGAATCTTCTCGCGCTCGTCAGAAAGCGTCACGTACTGGCGCATGCGAGCGCGCAGGTTCTTGGCCTTGCCCACGTAGATGACGGTGCCCGAGGCATCCTTCCACAGGTAGCAGCCCGGTTCCGTGGGAACCTTCGCCACCTGCTCCGCCAGCGTGGGTTCGACCTGCGCCATGGCTAGCCCTCAAGCTCGCGATGGCCGAAGAAGCGCTTGAAGTCTCTAAAGTAGCTCAGCCACAGGCGGCCCATGTAGTACAGGCGCTTAGGGTTGTTGTCGTGCGCGCCAAAGAGCGTGGTGCCCACCTTGCCCTCGCGCATCAGCTGAAGCGCCTGGTCGCGACCGTCGCCCTCAGGCGTGTAGTGGCGCACGATGAGGCGCGACATGCCCACCCAGAGGTAGCGGTTGTCGGCGTGGACGGCCGGGCCCTTCTTGCCCTCCACCACGTCCTCAACCACGTAACGGGCGAGGTTGTTGCCGGCCAGCGTCACGAAGAAGCTGCTGCGCCCCTGGCGCGGGTTGAAGTCCAAGAGCTTGTAGCTGCCGTCGCGCGAGTCGTACTTCATGTCCAGGTTGAAGTAGCCAAAGTAGTGGATGTGCGAGAGCAGCTGCTCCACCGTGGCATAGAGCTCCTCGTCGCCGTAGGAGATGATGGCCACATAGTTGCCGATGCGCATGGGCTCGGGATCCTCGAGGATGGGGCGGCCGAGGGCGAGCAGCGCCACCGAGCCGTCCTGGCGCACATAGCCGTTCATGGTACGCATGTTGGAATCGTCGCCCGGAACAAAGTCCTGGATGACGAGCTGCGCGTCATAGCCCGCAGCGTATACGCGGCGCACCGTCTCCTCCAGCATGGGACGGTCCTCGATGATGAAGGCCTTCTTCTGGCCCTCAAACTCGTGCTCACGGTAGGATGCCGCGTCGGTGGGCTTCACGGCCACCGGGAAGGGAAACGGCAGCTCGGCAGGAATGTCGCCTGTGCCCGAGATGGTGACCGCGCGCGGATACGGCACGCCGGCACGCTCGCACAGGGCGTAGAAGCGCGACTTGTCGTTGAGCTCGTCGAGCACGCCGGCGTCAGAGGTGATGGCCGTGAGGCGCGGGTCGAGCTCGTGCTTGTGGGCCGAGAGCAGAAGCGAGTAGTCGTCGCCGCAGGGGATGACCAAGATGACGGCATCGCCAAATGTGCCGGCGTCACGGTTGAGCACCTCAACGAAGCGCTCAGGCTCGGCAAAGTGCTCGTCGCACCGCTGCTCGATGAACTTGGAGTGGCGCGTGGGCGTCAGCGGGAAGGTGCCGTAGGCGTAGCTCTTGACGCCGTAGGCCTCCCAAAAGGCACGCGCCATACCATAGACACCAACCTCGGTGCCCAGAAGGATCGGAACGAACGGGCGGCTCATGGCTACCCCCTCCTGCGGTCGCGGACCGCGTCGAGCCCTCGCTTGGCCACGCGCAGCGATGCGTAGAACGCCGCCTTCACGGGAAGGTCGCGGTCAGGCGCCACGTGCGTCGTGTCCTTGGAGAACTTGCACTTAAAGGTGTTGAGCGAGTTCAGCCCCGGATAGCGCTCGGAGCCGATGCCCATCATGTCGTAGTCTTTCACGCCCTCGGCACCAAACGTGCAGGCCTCGAAGAAGATGAGGCCGTCGGTCACGAAGTTGCGATTGGGCACGTCGGAGCGCGAGGCGCCGTAGTAGCGCACCGCATGCTCGCCCGAGACGGTGGCGATGGTCCAGGTGACCACGCGGCCGTCCACGCGGCCGGCAAACACGCGCGCGTGCTCGGGCCCCAGGATGCGGAGCGTATTCTCGTAGTCAGCCTTGGGAGCGGCGACAAAGCCGTCGCGCTCGGCGGTCTCGAGCATGACGTCATAGTACTCGTCAAACGAGGCGTTGGCCTGCGCCGTCTCGTCCGCATAGGTGGCCGGGCTCTCGCGCAGGGCCTTGCGCACGTCACGGCGGCCACGCGTCTTCATGCGCGCGAGGATATCGTCCGGCGTGCCCGTGATGTCCATAATCACGGTCTCGTCGTACGGCGTGATGGAGAGCGTTGGACGGCAGATGTCCAGGTCATGCACCACCGCCAAACGAATGAAGGCTTGGTGACGGTCACGCTTACGCACGAAGGCGACCAGTGCCTTGAGGGCTGCGCGCTCCTCGTCCTCAGACAGCTCGCGCACCCACATGGGACCGTGATGCGAGCGCAGGTAGTGATACCCGTGGGTCAGGTAGTCGGCAAACGAGGCCCAACCCAGGGGCTCGCCGTCTTCCACAAAGCCCACGTGTGCCCAAAACGCGCGGTCGGTGATAGTGGCCTCCAGGTCCATCCACGCACCGGTCTGCTCGATGGGAACACTCAGGCCCGAGGCGGCAAGCTGCGCCTCAAAGGTCTCTCTGTCCAGTTCACGTACCTCGATCATGCATCTCTCCCACGTAGGCTGCGAGTCTTGACCATTGTAGACACCTTCGCAGGTCACTCCCCCATTTGCACTGAACCACCAAGGTCCGACCTTCGTGGCGCACACCGATGCACCACGAAGGTCGGACCTCGGTGGTGCACAGCCCGCGGCACGGCTACAATGGCAAGACTTAGCAGCAACCATGCAGGAGCGTTACATGCACAAACCCGTTCTTGGCATCCTTGGCGGCGTCGGCCCTTTGGCCACCGCCTATTTCATGGAGCTTCTCATCAAGAAGACGCCAGCGCGCACCGACCAGGATCACATGCCCATGATCGTGTTCAACGACCCGCAGATTCCTGACCGCACCGCGTACATTCTTGATCACAGCAAGCCCAACCCGCGGCCCGAGATGGCCAAGGTGGCGCGCTGGCTGCAGGAGGCAGGCGCGGACTATATCGCCATCGCCTGCAACACCGCCCACTACTTCTACGACGACATTAACGAGGCCGTCGAGGTCCCCGTGGTCAACATCATGGAGGAGACCGCCCGAAGCATTGCCGCCCGCTTTGGAGAGGGCGCAACCGTGGGCCTTCTGGCAACGGAGGGCACGGTGGAGTCTGGCGTCTTCCAGGGATACTTCGAGCGCATGGGCCTGGAGACCATGGTGCCCGACGCCGAAGGGCAGAAGCGCGTCTCGCACCTCATCTACGACTGCGTGAAGGCCAACCAGCCATACGACGAGGAGGAGTTTCTAGAGGAGGCATATCGCCTGCGCGATGCGGGATGCGATGCCGTAGTGGTTGGCTGCACCGAGCTCTCCGTCATCTACCAGGAGCTGAGCCGCCATCCCAAGTGGCTCTTCGACTCCCTGGACATCCTCGCCGACCGCTGCGTAAAAATCTACCTCTCCGCCCGCGCCGCCGGCGGCCAGATTGAGATGTAGCCGCCGCGCGCGGATGGAGCGCAATGCGAGGCCAGCAGTAGCCGTCCCGCCTGCGAATGTTGACATTGAGGGGTTGATTTCGGTCAACATTAGCAGATGGGGGCAGCATCGAGCGGAGCTTCCGCCCGATGCGACACTTCTGGCCAGATTCCGGTCGCATTGATCGGAAGGTAGCCCTTCAGGAGCCCGACCCCTCGGTTGCAATGTCGCAAACGTGGCTCCCCTTCCGCACTTGCGACATCTCCAGCCTCCCTGCTGTCGCATTCGTGACGGCATTGCCACGTTTGCGACACTTTCGGTCCCAACGGCGTCGCATTCATGGCATGCCTGCCGCACTTGCGACACTTTTCATGCCCCGGATGTCTCATCAGCGGCACCCCTGCCGCAATTGCGACATCCGAAGAACCGATACCACCGCAACCAAAACCTGACCCCAGCCGTTCATCGGCAGAGGTCGAAGGCCCGCCCCTTTCGTCCGGAGCGACTTCGCAAAGCGCTGAGCGTAGGACGAAAGGGGCGGGCCCTCACACGACGATGCCAGATGCGGCCTAGACGATGGGGCCGCCGCCGACGAAGCTGCCGGAGCTGTAGTACACGGAGTCAATCTCCACGCCACCGTAGTTGGAGTGGATCATCATGCCGCCGCCGATGCACATGCCCACGTGGCCGGTACTCTCGACGCTAGAGCCCCAGAACATGAGGTCGCCAGGCTGAAGGTTTGCCTGGTTGGTGGTCCAGCCACCGCGCTCCAGACACCAGCCGATCATCGAGTCGTAGTAGCCGTTAGCCATGCGCTGGCCGCGCGGGATGGAGTAGCCGGCCTGCGTATAGGCCCACCACACGAGACCCGAGCAGTCAAACTCCTGGTTGGCGATGGCGTAGCCGCCCCACGAGTAGCTCACGCCCAGCTGGGACTTGGCGTAGTCGATGGCCGCCCACACGCCCGAGCCGTAGTCCGGCACGTAGCTTGAGGTGCCACCACCAGAGTTTGAGCTACCGGAATCGTAGCTCGGCGTCTCGGTGTACGAAGAGCTGCTGTCATCGGAGCTCGAGCTGTTGTCATCACTCGACGTATCGGAAGACGAGGTGTCCTCGCTGCTGGTGTTGTTCTCGGCCTGGGCATCCTCTGCCTCGGCGCGCTGGCGTGCGGCCTCAGCCTCAGCAGCCTCCTGTTGGCGGCGCGCCTCCTCCTCGGCAGCGATGCGCTCGGCCTCAAGGGCCTCCTGCACCTCAACGGAAAGCTGATTCACGTATGCCTGCTGGCTTGCCTGCAGATCCTGGAGCTCGGCATAGCTGGCCTCGGCCTGACCAAGCAGATCCTCCTGCTCGGTCTCCTTGGTCTCGAGCTCAGAGCGCTCGGCATCCAGCTCCTGCTGAATCTGGCGAACCGTCGCGATGGCGTCAGACTCGTACGCGGCCACCTTGTTGGCGTAGTACACGCGCGAGACCATCTCTTCGAAGGAGGTGGAGTTCAGGATGAACGAGACGATGTCCACCTTGCCCTTGTAGTTCTCGGCCATGCTGTGCGCGAGCACCTCGCGAGCCTCGGCGAGCTCGCCCTCCTTGACCTGAATCTCGCCCTCGATGTTGACGATCTGGTCACGGGTGATCTGAAGGTCGGCCTGGATGTTTTCAAGCTCGGCAAACTTCTCCGAGCTCTGGGAGGCCAAATCGGCGAGATAGGCACTAGCAGAGTCGAGCTGCGCCTGAATCTCTGCAGAGGACGCCGCATACGCGACGGTCGGCGTGGTAGAAAGCGTGAGCGCTAAGGAGAGCCCGACGCCAGCAACCGCCCTGCCGACCTTGATGAGCTGTTTGTTCATGTCAGTCAACCTCGTTTTGCTGCGTAGTCTCTTGTCGGTCTGTGCGGCGCGGTGCCACACGCAAGTGGTTAGGATACCGCAATATCATGGCAAAGATGTGTGCAGACAAGAACCAAGCAGCGACTCCACGTTCCCAAAAGGAGCTTTAGGAAGGTTAGATGCTTGATAGCGCCTTAGGCTTTCACCTCGCGATAGAAGCAGCTGCGGTGCCCCGTGTGGCAAGCCGGTCCCGGAGAGTCAACCTCAACGACCAGCGTATCGGCATCGCAATCCACCAGTATGCGCTTGACCTGCTGCATGTTTCCGCTGGTAGCGCCCTTGTTCCACAGCTCTTGGCGCGACCTCGACCAGAACCAGGTGGTGCCCGTCTCGCACGTAAGCGCAAACGACTCGGCGTTCATCCACGCCACCATGAGCACCTCTCCCGTGCCCGCCTGCTGTACCACGGCAGGGATGAGACCCCGTGCATCAAACCTGAGCTTCAACTCTTCGGCAGAGACCTGCGCCAGCACCTCGCCTGCATACGAGCTACACATTCCTACCTCCTTGCTGGGAGCAAACGTGCACCACGAGGGTCGGACCTTCGTGGTGCAGCGTCGTTAGAAGTCCAGACGGACGGGGATACCCTGGCCGGCCAGATACTCCTTGACCTGACGCACCGTGAAGGTGCCAAAATGGAAGACGCTCGCGGCCAGCACGGCATCCGCCTCGCCCTCGATGATGCCCTCGGCAAAATGCTCGAGCGTGCCCACGCCGCCCGAGGCGATGACGGGAATGGACACGGCACGCGCAACAGCCCTCGTCAACGCGAGGTCGAAGCCGTCCTTGGTGCCGTCGCGGTCCATGCTCGTCAGCAAGATCTCTCCTGCGCCGCACTTGGCGGCCTCGGTGGCCCACTCAACCGCGTCGATGCCCGTCGCCACGCGACCGCCCGCCAGGTAGACCTCCCACTTGTCACCCGGACCCACGTGCTTGGCATCGATGGCGCAGATGACCGCCTGGCTGCCGAAGGCGCTCGCGGCCTGCGTGAGCAGCTCAGGGCTCTTGACCGCCGCAGAGTTGAACGACACCTTGTCGGCGCCGGCCGCAATCATCGCGCGAGCATCAGCGACGCTACGGAAGCCACCACCCACCGTATAGGGAATGCGCAGCTGCTCGGCAGCGCGCGAGGCAAGGTCAACCGTGGTGGCGCGGTCGTCAGAGGTAGCTGTGATGTCGAGGAAGATGACCTCGTCGGCGCCGGCGCGGTCGTAGAAGCTCGCGAGCTCGACGGGGTCGCCAGCGTCGCGCAGGTCTACGAAGTTGACGCCCTTCACCACGCGGCCGTCCTTCACGTCAAGGCAGGGAATAACTCGCTTGCAGAGCATGACGTTTCTCCTTTACGACTTGAGAAAGCTCGTTACCGTATGCGAGACGCTGAGCGCCTCCTCCGGCGGAACTGAGGTGTACAGAGGGACCACGCCGTCAATGCAGCGGCTGGTCTGAGGCCACGCTGAGAGGTCGTCGGCAGAGGCAAGGCCGTAGGTTTGCGCGTCCAGGGCGCCCGGAAAGAGCGCCGGCCTGCCCCACGTATCGCAGTAGCAGCCCGAGGCAACGATGGCCTCTACCAGCTCGTCCGCACGTGCCGCGCTCTCAAGTACCAACGGGAACCGCAGAAGCGCGCGCGGCTCGCCCAACGCGGCGGCAGGAATGTGGACGAGTCCCGCCTGGGCAAGCGGAGCCAGCTCGCGCGCAAAGATACGCGTAGCCTCGAGGCTTCGATCCTCCTGACGAGCCAAGTCAGCCAGGCCCGCCATCATGTGCTCCGTCACCCATGCGCTGGGAAGCGATGGCTCATAGGAGACCTTTCCCGCCCGCTCTTCCGACGAAACCGACGGGATGAAGAGCTTCCACGCGGCAAGACGGTCCCACAGGGCATGGCGAACCGCAGCCGGCAGATGCATCAGCACGCGAATCTGGAAGTCATAGCCACGCGCGGCGCGGTCAAGGCGCTTGTCAAAGGACGGCAGGTTGGTTAGCGCATCAACGATTGCCTGGTACAGGGCCTTGTCCTCCATATGGGGGTTGACCCACGTGGCCGCGCCGAAGTCAGACGACGCCATCTTCTGCACACCAAAGGAGTGGAAGGAGACGTCGGCCAGCGGATAGCCATCGGCACCGCAAGCAAGGTGACACGCACAGTGTGCGCTGTCCTCCAGCGCAAGCACGCCAGCCTTGTGTGCAGCGTCAACCAACGCCTGGTCAGCGGCCTGGTCAAAGAGCCCGAAGGTGTGCTGCAGCATCACCGCGCGCGTAGCCTCCGAAAGCGGAAGCACACCCGCGTCAAGCGCCAGCGTTTGGGCCGAAATGTCGCCGTAGCATGGCGTCAGTCCCGCCGCGATGATGGGGTCAACCGCCGTGCAGCAGGTGAGCAGCTGCGTGATGACCTCGCCTGCACCTCGCTGACTGCGCAGTGCCCCGAGCACCGCCTGCATCGCATGGCGGGTGCGGAAGGTGGGGTACCAATCGGCAGGCTCGGTGCCGGTACGCCGCGCCAGCTCTTGGCGCAGGGCCTCAAATCTCTCAAGCCCGGCCATCTTCAGCCTCCCCCGCATGGGCGGCAGCAAGCGCTTCGCCTAGGTCAAGGCTTCCCTCGTAGAGGGCTCGGCCGGTAATGGCGCCCTCGATGACGTCAGGGCCGAGCGCGGCCAGAAGCCGCACGTCGTCAAGCGTGGCGATGCCGCCCGAAGCCACCACGGGGAAGCCCGCGACCTCGGCGATGTGACGATAGGCGTCGGCATCGATGCCCGTCTGCATGCCGTCGCGGGCAACGTCGGTAAACACCAGATGGCGATACCCCAGGGCAGAGAGCCGGGCAACCAGCTCGTCGGCAGAGAGGGCCTCGCCCTCGCGCCATCCGTTGACGCGCACCTGCCCGCCCTTGGCGGCGACGTCGGCCACCAGAAGCTCGCCATAGCGCTCGGCAGCGGCACGCGCAAAGTCAGGGTCGCGCACGAGAGCCGTTCCGATGGCGATGCGCTTGGCACCCGCCTCGGCAAGTCGCTCGACGGCGGCCATGTCGCGCACGCCACCGCCCGTGTCCACGCTGATGCCCCCAACCTGGCAGATGCCGCGAATGGCCGCCGCGTTCTTGCGCAGGGCATCCTCGTCCTCGCCAAAGGTGGCAGAGAGGTCCACCACGTGAATCCAACGGGCGCCGCGCGCGGCAAAGTCACGCGCCACGGCAACCGGATCGGTCGCGTAGACGTCCATCTGGGAGCGGTCGCCTTGCCTCAGGCGAACGACCTGTCCCGCAATAAGATCGATAGCGGGAAAGAGAATCATAGCTAGCCCCTCACCACCCGGACGAAGTTGTGCAGGATGGTCAGTCCCGTGGTCGAGGACTTCTCGGGGTGGAACTGCACGCCGTACACGTTGTCCTGCCACACGGCTGAGGCGAAGGTGCGGGTGTAGTGCGTGCGGGACACGATGGTCTTTTCATCCACGTCGGTAGAGAGCGCATAGGAGTGCGTGAAGTACACGTTGGCGCCCTCGGCCACATCAACGAAGAGCGGGCACTGACGGCCAACGTCGGTCAAGTGCACCTGGTCCCAGCCCACATGCGGCACCTTGAGGCGCCCCGCATCGAGCTTAGTGACCGAGCCAGAAAGGATGCCCAGGCCAGGGACCCACTCCCCTCCCCAGCTGATGTCGCCGTTGCGCTCGCTGCCGCGGTCATACAGCAGCTGCAGGCCCAGGCAGATGCCCAAAAACGGCACGCCACTTTGCACCGCACGGACGACCGCGTCGGCCTGGCAGGTGGGGCGCATGTAGGCCATGGCGTCCTCAAAGCTACCCACGCCGGGCAGGATGATGCCGCCCGCCTCGCGAATGGTGCGCGGGTCGTCCGAGACAATCACGTCGCCACCCACCGCGGAGACGCTGCGGGCCACGGAGAGCAGGTTTCCCTTGTGGTAGTCAACCACCACGATCTGATGGCGTGCCATTACAGGCTTCCCTTCGTCGAGGGGACATCGTCCACGCGTGGGTCGTCCTCGAAGGCCACGCGCAGCGCGCGGGCGCAGGCCTTGAACGTTGCCTCAAGGATGTGGTGCGCGTTCTCACCGCAGAGCTCGCGCAGATGCAGCGTAATGCCGGCCTGGCGGGCAAAGCCCACGAAGAATTCCTTGCCGAGCTCCGTATCAAAGGTGCCCACCTTATCGGGGCCGATGGGAACGTCCCAGTACAGCTCGCCACGGCCACTGATGTCCACGGCGGCCAGCACCAGCGCCTCGTCAAGCGGCACCGCAACGTCGCCAAAGCGGCGGATGCCCCGCTTGTCGCCCAGGGCCTGGCCAATGGCCTGGCCCAGCACGATGCCCACGTCCTCGACCGTGTGGTGGTCGTCCACCCACGTGTCACCCTTGCAGCGCACGGTAAGGTCCATGAGCGAGTGGCGGCCCAGAGCCGTCAGCATGTGGTCAAAGAAGCCGACACCCGTATCGATGTCACAGGTACCGCGGCCGTCAAGGTTGACGGTCACCGTAATGTCCGTCTCGCCCGTCTTGCGAGCGATTGACGCGGTCCTCGTCATGCCTCCCCCTTCATCAGCTCGGTCAGGGCCTCTACCAGGCGATCGTTCTCCTGGCGGGTGCCCACCGTGATTCGCAAGCAGTCCGTGAGCCCTGGCGCGTAACTGAAGTCGCGCACGAGAATGGAGAACTCGTCGCGCAGAAGCTGCCGCACGCGGCTCGCATCGGGAACGCGTACCAGTATAAAGTTCGCCTCGCTGGGCCACTGACGCAGGCCCGGGATGTTACCAAGCAGCAAGGATAGGCGCTCGCGCTCGGCCTTGATGTCATCCACCACCGGCCGCAGGGCTTCGCGCTCGTTCACCGCCGCGATGGCCGTTGCCTGTGCAAGCACGTCAACCGAATAGATCTGCCTGATGGCAGAGAGCTTATCAATGATGGAAGGATCCGCCACCAGGTAGCCGCAACGCAGGCCCGCGAGCGCAAAGGCCTTGGAAAGCGTGCGCAGCACCATGAGGCGCGGGTTATCCGCCACCCAGCTGACCACGCTTGACCCTTCCGGCGCAAACTCAACGTAGGCCTCGTCCACCAGCACGAGCGCGTTGGTCTCGTCGAGCAGACGCCTGATGAGGGCATGGTCAACGAGGTCGCCCGTGGGATTGTTGGGCGAGGTCACCACCGCCATGGCGGCGTCTTTCGTGGCCTCCACCAGCGCGTCTGCGTCGATAGCGAAGGTATCGGCATCGCGCCAGACGCACTTCACGGGCATCTCGCACATGGTGGCAAAGTTGGCGTACTCAGAGAAGTCCGGCGGGCAGGTCACAAGCGAACGGCCCGCGCCGCCAAAGGCGAAGAACAGGTTGAAGAGAATCTCGTCGCCGCCGTTGCCCACCATCACGCTGCCACGCTCAACACCGTGACGTGCCGCCAGCACGTCACGCAGGTCGTTGGCCAGCGGGTCGGGATAGCGATTGAGCGGCGTGGAGACGAGCGCAGCGTTGATGGCCTCGCGCACCACCGGCGGCAGCTCGTGCGTATTCTCGTTGGCCGAGAGGTTTACCTCGCAGGGCGTGAAGGCCGGGTCGTACGGCTCGAAGCCCACGAGCGCGGGCCGGACGCGATCCGTCAGATCAAGGGACATGATAACCTCCCCTAGCCGTTCAGCCGCGGGATGCCCGGCGTGTCGAGCTTACGGGGCCAGGCCGTCTTCATGGCCTTCTCGCACGCGGCGAGCGGGTCATCGAAGCGCTCCTCGCCCTCCGCCAGCTTCAGGCGCATGCCCACGGAGAGCGCGTGCGACCACAGGCCCTCTGCCTGGGCGAGCGTCTGGACGGCGGGGCCATCCTTGGCGAGGCCCTCGCGCGTGTACGAGATGACGCTCGAGCGCTTTTGGAAGTCGTAGACGCCCAGAGGGTTGGAGAAGAGCGCGGTGCCGCCCGTGGGAAGCGTGTGGTTGGGGCCGGCCACGTAGTCACCCAGCGGCTCGGAGCTCCACGGGCCCACAAAGATGGCGCCTGCGTTGTGGATGCGGCCCAGCAGCGAGAAGGCATCTGCGCAGTGCAGCTCGAGGTGCTCCGGCGCGATGAGGTCCACCGCGTCGATGGCGGCGTCAAGCGTCTCGGCAACGACGATAACACCCTTGTCCGAAAGCGACGTGCGGGTGATGTCCTCGCGCGGGCTTTGGGATACCAGCACCTCGATGGCCTCGGTCACCAGCGTGGGAAGCTCGGGCGCGTCCGTGACGAGGTAGCACGTGGCAAGGGGGTCATGCTCTGCCTGGGCCATAAGGTCTGCTGCCACGATGGCAGGATCGGCCGTGGCGTCGGCAAGCACGCAGACCTCAGAGGGGCCGGCCACCATGTCGATGCCGATATCGCCCGAGACGTAGCGCTTTGCCGCGGCCACGTAGGCGTTGCCCGGGCCTACGACCTTCGCCACCTTGGGGATGGACTCGGTGCCGTACGCCACGGCGCCGATGGCCTGCGCTCCACCCACAGCATAGACCTCGTCCACGCCCGCAAGCGCGGCAGCGGCCAGCGTATAGGCGGAAAGCGAGCCGTCACGCTGCGGAGGGGTGACCATAATGACGCGCGGCACGCCCGCGACCTTGGCGGGAATGGTGTCCATCAGCACCGTGGAGGGATACTGTGCACGGCCGCCGGGCACGTACACGGCGGCCGACGGCACGGGCGTCACCTTGACACCCAGAATGGTGCCGTCTTCGCGCGTGGTGAACCAGGACTGCTCACGCTCACGCTCGTGGAACTCGCGAATCTGGCGCTCGGAACGGCGCAGTGCCGTAAGGAACTCGGGGTCAACCATATCGAGGGCGCCCTTGACGATGCTGTCGGGCACGCGGAAGGCGTCGGGACATGCGCCGTCAAAGCGCAGACAGTACTCGCGCACGGCCTCGTCACCACGCAGGCGCACGTCGTCCACGATGGCCTGCGAGGCGTCCATGATCTGGCGCGGCAGCGCGCCTGCGCGGTCAAGGTCTGTCTGCTGGAGCCGCTGGTCTCCGGTCAGAGTGATGGTCCTCATGGTCCCTCCTAATGGTTGCGCGCCGCATCGGCAAGGCG
>DJXA01000016.1:0-2914 GCA_002449555.1 Atopobiaceae bacterium UBA7016
CGCGCAAGAAGGTTGAGCAGCTTGCCGAGTGCCTGCGTGAGCTGGGCGTTTCTGCTGCGGCCTACCATGCGGGCATGTCTGACGCTGCGCGCGACGAGGCGCAGCGCGCCTTCGCCAACGACGACGTGCTCGTGCTGGTGGCAACCACCGCCTTTGGCATGGGCATCGACAAGTCTAACGTGCGGTTTGTGGTCAACTGCGGGCTGCCGCTCTCGCTTGAGGAGTACTACCAGGAGGCGGGCCGCGCCGGGCGTGATGGAGAGCCGGCCGACTGCTACCTCTTGTGGAGCAGGGGAGACATCCGCACGTGCCACTTCTTCATTGACAACATCGAGGCCGAGGGCCTTTCTGGACCAGATCGCGAGCGGGTGATTGCCGGCAAGGAACGCCTACTGGGCGAGATGATCGGCTATGCCATGAGCACGTCCTGCCTGCGCAAACGCATCCTGCGCTACTTTGGGCAGGATGTAACGGCGCTCTATGACGGCTGCGGCCGGTGCAGCGTGTGCGATGGCGAGACGGCCGATCGATACCTGCACAAAGAGCGCAAAGTGGTCCAACGCATCGACGCTGTGCGATCTGCGCGCGTCCGAAGTTTGCGCGAGGAGGACGACTTCCCTGCGCATGATGACGACGAGGAGCTGTTCGAGCGGCTGCGCACGCTGCGCAAAGAGCTCGCTGACCTGCAGGGCGTTCCTCCGTACGTCATCTTCTCTGATGCCACGCTGCGCGGCATGGTGCGGCGCCGGCCCAAGACGGCTGAGGAGCTGCTTGACGTGAGCGGCGTGGGCCAGGTGAAGCTCGAGCGCTACGGCCAAGCCTTCCTGGACGCCCTTGGTGAATAGCCGTGCGGTTTGGGGGCTACCCCTAAACCGCACGGTGCGGCGAGGGGGCTACCCCTAAACCGCACGGCTCTGACACGAAACGCCCGTCCTTAACGCCCTCGCAACCCAATGGCTCTATACTCTCCCAAGCAAACAAAGCGGAGGTACCGATGCCCATCGTTGACATGCACGCGCACGTCTATCCCGACAAGATCGCCGACAAGGCTACCCAAAGCGTGGGCCAGTTCTACAACATACCCATGCAGGCGCTGCTCGGCTCGGTCAGCAACCTGCGCAAAATGCGCGACGGCACGCCCATCACGCATACGGTGGTGTGTTCCGTCGCGGTCAAGCCCAAGACGGTCACATCCATCAACGACTTCATCGCCGCCTCCTGCGCGGCCGACGATACGCTGCTTGGTCTCGCCGCCATGCACCAAGACTTCGAAGACCCCGAGGCAGAACTTGACCGCGCCATCTCACTGGGTCTGAAGGGCGTCAAGCTGCATCCCGACACTCAGGCCGTCAACATGGATGACCCGCGCCTGATGCGCGTGTACGAGGCGTGCGAGAAGCGCAACCTTCCGCTGCTGATCCACTGCGGCGACTATCGCTACGACTACTCGCACCCGCGCCGCCTCAAGCGCATTTTGCACGAGTTTCCTCAGCTCAAGATCTGTGCCGCGCACTTCGGCGGTTGGTCCATCTACGACCTTGCCCTCGAGTTTCTCGAGGACGAGCGGTGCTTCCTCGACATGTCAAGCTCCATGCGCTATCTGGGCCTGCGCCGCACACGCGAGCTGATCGAGGACTACGGTGCCGACCGCCTCATGTTTGGCTCTGACTTTCCCATGTGGAATCCGGGAGAAGAGCGCGACACCTTTGCGGCGCTCGGCTTCAGCGAGGCCCAGTACGAGCGCATGTACTGGCGAAATGCCGAGCGATGGCTGGGTTGTGACATCGGTTAGGCATGGCCGGAGTAAACGAAAGCCAACACATTTTTGGCGCTATCATAAGAAAGCTGATACGCAACCTTTTGATTCCCGAGCCTTCGGGAGGTGCCCAATGATCGAGCTTTATCTCACTGACGGTCCTGAGACGCGCGTCGTGCAGGAGATTAAGGACTGGACGTGGATCAAGCTCACGGCGCCGACGGACAAAGAGGTGCAGCGCGTCGCGGCTGCCCTGCCCGGGCTCGACAAAGACGACCTCATGGCCGCCAATGACCCGGAGGAGAAGACCCGTCTGGTGCACGAGGACGCCTACTCGCTCATCCTCGTTGACGTGCCGGCGCGCGAGATTCGTCACGACATCGAGACGTACCACACCATCCCGCTCGGCATCATTCTCATGCCGCGCAACGTCATTACCGTCTGCGCCGAAGACACGCAGGTGCTGACGCCCTTCCACGCGGGCCGCGTCCGCGGCTTCTCGACGCGCATGCGCATCAGCTTCATCTACCAGATTCTGCTTCGCACCTCGCTTCTGTACCAGCAGGCGCTGACCGTGGTCGACCGCAAGCGCACCGAGTTCGAGGGGCGCATACAGTCGATGACTGACGAGCGCGACCTGCTGCGCCTGCACGAGCTTGAGTCCACGCTCGTCTACTTCGCCACCTCGCTGCGCGGTAACGGCGGCGTGCTCACCCGCCTCGCGCATTCGGAGCGCCTGAAGCCTGGCCCTGAGGACGAGGAGATTCTTGAGGACGCCATCGTAGAGAACCAGCAGGCGGTCGAGATGGCGCAGATCTATCAGGACATCATCGATGGCACGCGCGACCTGATGAGCTCGGTCATGGACTCGCGCCTGAACAACGTCATGCAGCGCCTGACGTCCATCACGCTGATCCTCTCCATCCCTACCATCATCAGCGGCCTGTACGGCATGAACGTCGACCTGAACTGGATGCCGCTCGCGCTGACGCCGCACGGCTTTGGCATCATCTGCGCGCTGACGAGCGTGGTCTGCGTGATTCTGGCCATCTGGCTCGTCCGTCGCGGCTGGATGTAACGAGAACGGACGCCAGTGCGGCCCCGTGGGACAGGGGTTCGGAACCCTTGTCCCACTCCTGTGGTAAGCGTGAGCCGAGG
>DJXA01000016.1:3065-3325 GCA_002449555.1 Atopobiaceae bacterium UBA7016
GGAGACGTCTATGCGCGGCGAAAGCAAGTGGCGGTCATGCGCGCCACGTGGGTTCCCAGCTCGTCGCGCACGTCCACGGTATAAAACCCCAGGTTGCGGCCGCTCTTGTCGGCTTCGGCTGTGGCAATGAGTCGCGTGCCCTTGGCGCCGGCGAAAAACTCGATGGTGTTAGAGACCGACACGGTGGGGTTCTCGCCCATGTTGCAGGCGACGGCCAGCGCAAAGTCTGCCACGGTGAAGATGGCGCCGCCCATTACGGC
>DJXA01000088.1:0-3650 GCA_002449555.1 Atopobiaceae bacterium UBA7016
TCCTTGGTCGCGGACGTAAGGTCCTCATAGTTCATCTTGTTATTCGCGGCGTCATAGCTCATCCTCACAAAGTAGCCTTCCTTCGGCGCTTCGCGCTTCGGTATGTAGAGGTAGCCATAGTTCTCACTCGACACCGCTATTGCTGTGGTGGTATCCACGGGAACGCCGCCTGAGATGTCATCCAGGGGCCCCTCAACCTTGACAATCGTCCCCTTGTCAAAATCGACCAAGCCACAGTAGAACTGATTGACCTGTATCGGTGACTCGCCGCCATTCTCCGTAACCTCTGCGGAGGTCAGAACCAGGTCGGATGACGCCCCACTCAACTGCGCGGCACTATTGAAGTACCAACCAGGAACCCCATACAGAAACAGGTTGTCACCCATCACGACAAAGCTACCGGATGCCCACTTCTTGCCATCCTGCAGCTTTACCTCGCTCCACGTCGCAGCTGCTGGATCGTAGCTCCATACGGCGGGCTCCATCGTATTCAGGTCCGATCCTGCAAGGTAGAGCTTTCCCTTGAACAAAACCAGGCTATTACGGTCCACCGAGTTCGTCATCATGTTGACCTTGCTCGACAGGTAATTCTCAGGAGCCTCGTGAACCGTCCAAGCATCAGCATCCACGTCGTAGCGCCACAGGCGCAGTGCGGTATGGTTAGCTTGCGTTGCGAGGGCATAGATACTGCCATCGAGGTACACCATCGGCCCAAAGAGCAGATCAGTCTTGTCGGCAACAAACTGCTCCTCGTCAAGGGGCAGGCTATGCGTGCGCTCGTACAGGGGCAGCCCCGTGGCAGTATCGACGGAATAAGAGAAGCGCGCCTGCATGATGGCATCATCAGGATTGGTCACCTTGACCACGTGGGAGCCGTTTTCAAGCCCGAGCGACGAAAGCGACGCGGTGATCTTCCCGTCGCTCCAGCTTGAGGCGCTCACTTCCTGGCCATCAACGGTAAGCGTTCCACCGTCACCAAAGAAGTAGCCGTCAACCGTCAGCTCGTCGCCCTCGGTGGTGGCATAGGTGATAAGAGGAGCCTTCTTGTCAAATTCGGGTTGCCCGTGCAGGTTCACACGACCGCCCGTACGGCAATACTGTGCCAGGTCATCGTCGTAGTCAACAGCCGCAAGCAGCTTGGCGTTGCGCTCGCGCGTCTCAAGTTCGAGCTCCTCATCAGAGAGCGTCGCGCTCGCAGGCTCGTCCTTCGCGACGACGGCAAGGCATCCCGTCACCGCGGGCGCCGCCATCGAGGTGCCGGCCATGATCTCGTAGGCTCCGGTGTAGGCGCCGGCGTTTGCCACAGAGACGTTGTCAAAGTACAGAGCCGTGTCATCACTCAAGCCCCCAGAATGAGGGTCCTCCGGCCCAAGCACGTACTTCATGATGATGTAGGTGCTGTCTTCGTGCTCCCAGCCATAAGCGCCGCTCACCAGTCCCGGGTCAACGTAGTCCTCCACTTCCTCGAGAAAGTCTTCGTCACCCTTGATGATCTCATTGTGCAGGTCATTCGAGGCCTTGACGATGGCATCGACGTTGAAGCTGAGGTTTGTCCACTCGGTCTGATAGACGCTGTAGTAGGTAGCGGTGTCCGCACCGGTCTTGAGCAGCTTTGGAGCGATGGCAGACACCTCCACGGGCTTGCCGTCTTCCCCAGCGCAAACGATTGCCTCAAGCTGCGCGCCCGACCTGAAGCTGTCACTCACAGCCTGATAGAGCCCCACCCACTTCGCGTTGGCTACAGAAGACACCGGGATGGCGAGGTACAGATAGCCGACGGTGCCGGCAGAACGCGCCGAGCTGCGCTGCTCGCTCTTAAGCGATTTCACGTTGATGGCTGCGCACGTACGCTCTCCAAAGCCCATCGACGTGTTTCTGCTTGCTTGGATCTCTTCGGCATCCGGGTTCGTCACCGGGTTGTCGGCAAAGAAACGCACCTGAGTGCCCGCGTCAAAGCTGTCAAGGGTAAGGATGTTGGCAGGATCGGTTGCCTCGGGAAAATACCTCTGGAAGACAGAGCGAGAGAGAACATCGTCGGCATCGCCCCTCACGACCTCCTGTACGACAGGCGCAAGGATCTGCGTGCCCGGAGCGAGCACGTCCGTCGACGTCTGGCCATAGCACGAGAAGTCCGTGAGCTTGCCGTTGGGTGCCGCCGCGTCCACCGTAATACAGTAGGGACTCTGGCTCACGCCGTTGTCAACCGTCTCGTCGAGGTCTGCGCTGCTGTTGCCCGACGCAAACACGGTCGTCACGCCCTTCTTTCCCAGCTCGTTAATCATGACCGCGTAGCAGAACTGCACGGCACCGCCGCCCCATGAGCAGTTGACCGCCTTGCAGTTGGTGTCCTTCGCGACGTCCGCAACGAACTGGAAGGCCTTCAGGCCCGCCTCAGTGCTCATGGTAGTCGAGTCCCTAAAGAAGACGCGCGCGGCAAAGACCTTGACGCCATTGGCTATACCCGATGTGCCGACGCCGTCCCATTGTGCCGCAGCAATGCCTGCCACATGCACGCCATGCTCATTGTAGGCACGGAAGTCATCTGGCGTGGTATCGCTCGTCGCGTTGATGCCATAGCGGCCAAGACCATACTGTGCCTTCAGCTCATCGTAACGCTCAGCCGGCAGCTCCTCCTCGAAGTCAAAGAGAACGCCCTGCAGGTCAGGATGGGTAGGGTCGATGCCGGTGTCCATGATGCACACCGTTCCCGACGCATTTTCATCAGCTGTCGGGTTGTTATGCCCCTCAAGCCATCCAGGGATGTTCATGCCGTATCCATCAGTCGGCGACTTGGGAGTGATGAAGGTGCTCATGTTCTCATCGAGCGACCACTGCAGACCGGAAAGGTCGCTGGGGTTTGGCGCGGCGTCCTGCGCCGTGAGCGCCACGTCCTCAACCTGGGCGGGCTCTTGCGCTTCCGACTCTTCCGGGTCCTTCGCCTCTTCTTGCTCCTCAGGCTCTGCCAGCTCCTGCGACTCTTCCGGCTCAAACGCCTCGGAAGCCTCTGCCTCAGACGGCTCGCCAGGAAGCTCATCCTCTACCGGCTCCACCTGCGGCACCTCGGCGTCAGGCTCGCCCTGTTCGTCGGATAGGCTAGGCTCTTCTTGTGCCTCCCCCACTTCGACCTCTTCGTCCTCAAGGTCCCAGGGGCCCTCGATGAGGTAATTCGGCTCTGCCGAGACCACGTTGGGATCTGCGTACAGCTCGGCAAGGATGTCCTCCGTGGTGCGGTCGTGATCGACCACCATCCTGATGCTGTACTCGTCGGCATCCACGGACTGCGCACGCAAGGCAACCAGCTCGTCCGTCACGACGTCCGAGCCCGTTGGCTCCCCCGCCGCAAGCTCCACCGACTCGGCGCTTGCCGTCGCAAGTTCCTCCGCCTCGGCTACCGCCTCTGTGTCGGCGCCTGCACGCACGACGGCGATTGCCTCGCCCTCCACGTAGTCTCCCGCGGCGAGCAGCTCCTCAATGGAAGCCTTCGCCGCCTCCTCTGCGTCGAGAACGTAGGCCTGGTCGCGGGCCTCGCCGCTCGCAAGCTCGGCTAGGGCCTGCGGAGGAAGAAGCGAGATGGTCAGAAGTGCCGTGCAGAGACACGAAACAAGCTGCTTTGCGTTCATCGTTTTACCTTTTAGTGTCATGTGATGAAT
>DJXA01000088.1:3721-4194 GCA_002449555.1 Atopobiaceae bacterium UBA7016
TTAGTGTCATGTGATGAATACAGGTGATTACATATAGTATCAGACCGTCTACATATGGATTCCGTCACTGGGACCGGAAGGTCGGACCTTGTGGTCCCTGCGGAGCCAGAGGCCGAGGGTCAACGTGCAGGCGCCCACGGTGGCCAGGAGCGGCAGCAGGGGGTACCAGGCGCTGTCGCTCGTCTGGGGAAGCCTGCGCGCGGTTCCCGACGCGGGTGCGTCGACGTAGTTCGCGGCCCCGTCAATGAGGGTCGGGTCGTCGTGCAGCCGGTTGGAGGCCGCGACGATCTCATCGATGTTGAAGCTCACATTCGTCCACTGGCACCAGTAGACCGAGCTATAGGTGCTGGCATCCCAGCCAGTCTTAAGCTGCCTCGAGGCAACGGCAGATACCTCTATGGGCGTGCCGTCTTCCCCAGCGCAGACGATTGACTCGAGCTGCGCATCTGCCATAAAGCCGTCGCTCACGGCCT
>DJXA01000095.1 GCA_002449555.1 Atopobiaceae bacterium UBA7016
CTGAACTCATGCACAAGTGGATAATGCGATGGTGGTGACACGTTCACAACCATGTCACCTCTCGTGAATCGTAGCTAAGGAGCAGCAGCGCGTGACGCCCAAGGAGCCACAAGTCTCGGTAATCATGCCGGCCTACAACGTAGACCGCTATGTGCGTCGCGCTGTCCAGAGCCTGCAAAACCAGTCGCTTCACGACTTTGAGCTGCTGGTTGTTGATGACGGCTCCACCGACCGCACGGGCCAGATCCTCGATTCGCTTGCAGAGCGCGACATTCGCATCACGGTGTTCCATACGCCGAACGGCGGCGCTCCTGCGGCACGAAACTACGCGCTTGACCGTGCGCGCGGCAAGTACGTCATGTTCATGGACGCGGATGACTGGACCGAGCCCAACACGCTCCGCGACATGGTGGCGCTAGCAGACGGCAACCATCTCGAGCTTGCCATCGCGGCGTTCTACATCGACACGTACTACGGCAAGGACAACGAGTACTACAGCGAGGTCAAGGGCTGTGCAAGTGCCATTTACCCGACGCAGCAGGAGTTCCGTGCCGCCGCGTGGCAGCTCTTTGACAAGAACCAGCTGTATCCGCCTTGGAACAAGCTCTTCCTGCGCGAACGCATCGAGCGCCTTAACCTGCGCTTCCGTCCCACGTTCTGGGACGACTTCCCCTACGTGTTGGACTTCATTCGCGACGTCGAACGCGTGGGCGTGACCGAGACGCCGTACTATCACTTCATTAGGCAGCGCAGCGAGTCCGAGACGGCCCGCTGGCGCCCTGACATGTACGACAAGCGCGAAGAAGAGCATGCCTGGATGCTGGACCTCTACGACCACTGGGGCCTCTCTGGTGACCCAGCCAGCATGGAGATGATCCAGCGCCGCTACATCGAGCGCCTGGTTGGCTGCATCGAGAACGTCTGCAACCCGCAGTGCGACCTCTCCGCCAAGGAGAAGCGTCGCCTCATCGGCGAGATGATCCACACCGAGAACGCGCGCATCGCCGCGGCGGTCGCCCGTCCGCGCACCAAGATGCTGCAGGTGATGATCGCCCCCATAAAGGCGGGCAACGTCGAGCTCGCGTACCGCGAGGGCAAGCTCATCTCGTTTGTGAAGCGTCGCAACACCAAGCTCTTCGCCACGCTGAAGGCCAACCGCTAGCGCCTGCCTCGAAAAGCCGTTCTACCTCGTCATCCATTCAAGGAGTATCCATGCCCAAGGCAGCCAAGCCCCAACCGGTCCGTCTCATTTGCGGCTTGGGAAACCCGGGGGCAGAGTATGCCCGCACGCGTCATAGCGCCGGCTTTGCCGTCGTTGACGAACTGGCAGCCCGTCACGGCGTGCGGTACTGGAAAGAGCAGGCGGGAAACCTGGTCGCTACCGTCACGATACGTACTGCCGACGGCCCGCGCGAGGTACTGCTCGCCAAGCCTCAGAGCTACATGAATACCTCGGGAGGTCCGCTCTCAAAGCTCATGCGGGCAGAGCGCATCCAGCCGTCTGAGCTGCTGGTCATCCACGACGAGGTTGACCTGCCCGCAGGCGAGGTGCGTGCCAAGTGGGCCGGTGGCCTGAATGCCCACAACGGCCTGCGTTCCATTGCCGATAAGCTGGGCACGCGCGACTTCCAGCGCATTCGCTTTGGCATCGGGCGTCCGCCCGGAAAGATGTCCGTGGCCGATTGGGCGCTGCGTCAGCTGAAGGGCTCATTCGCCGACGAGTTTGACGTCGAGGCCTCGGTCGCGGCAGACCTCGTCGAGTCCGTCCTCGCCACCGGCGTCCCTGCACAGTAGTGGGACACGGGTGCCGAACAAACGTCCCGCGTGCATAATTGCCTATTGTGCAATCTGATAAAATAACAAGTTACTGGTTTTGTTCCATTTGTAGTTTTGGACAAAGGGGGTTCGATTTCATGCAAAAAAAGATCAGTAAGCTGCCGTTCAAGGGCACGCCCGAGCAGGAGGCCCAGCTCAAGGCTGTCATTGCGGAGCACTGCCATGACAAGAGCAACGTCATGGTCGTCATGCAGAAGGCCCAGGACATCTACGGCTATCTGCCCATCGAGGTCCAGGAGATGATCGCCGACGGAATGGGCGTTCCTCTGGAGAAGGTCTACGGCGTCGCCACGTTCTACGCCCAGTTTGCGCTCTCTCCCAAGGGTCAGTACAACATCTCCGTGTGCCTGGGCACCGCCTGCTACGTCAAGGGCTCGGGCGACGTCCTGGAGAGGCTCAAGGAGAAGCTCGGCATCGACGTGGGCGAGTGCACCTCTGACGAGAAGTTCTCGCTCGAGGCCTGCCGCTGCATCGGCGCCTGTGGCCTGGCTCCCGTTCTCACCGTCAACGACGAGGTCTATGGCCGTCTCGTTCCCGACGACGTGGACAAGATCCTGGCCAAGTACGCCGACTAATCGCCAGACCAGATTGACGCGCCACGCGCAAAGGAACGAGGAACATGAAAATCTCTGAGATCAGGGACCTTCTGGAGGCAGAGGTTCTGTGCTGTGAGGATGACCTCGACCAGGAGGTCTTCACTGCCTGCGGAAGCGACATGATGAGCGACGTCCTCAAATACGTCAAGGACCAAGCAGTGCTGCTTACCGGCCTGTGCAATCCCCAGGTTATCAGGACAGCGGAAATGATGGAC
The DNA here is from genome assembly GCA_002449555.1 of Atopobiaceae bacterium UBA7016. Taxonomy (GTDB): domain Bacteria; phylum Actinomycetota; class Coriobacteriia; order Coriobacteriales; family Atopobiaceae; genus UBA1367. Next base: position 2,648 of record DJXA01000095.1, read on the forward strand.
ATGGTGTGCATCGTGTTCGTCCGCGACAAGATGCCGACCGACATCATGGTGTCCATGGCAGAGGATGACGGCATAGTCGTCATGACAACGGACAAGCGCATGTACGAGGCTTGTGGCACGCTGTACGCCAACGGACTCATTGGGAAGGCCATCCATGTCTGAGCCCCTGATCTTCCATTTTGACGTAGACGGAGAGAACTTCGCGTCCGCCGGTCAGGCGTCCACGCAGGTCAAGAAGAACCTGCGCCAGCTTGGCGTGCCTGCGGCCACCATCCGCCGTGTCTCCATCGCCATGTACGAGGGCGAAATCAACATGGTCATCCATGCAAATGGTGGCACAGCTGATGTCATCGTTTCGGAGGAATACATCGAGATCATTCTTGCGGACAAGGGCCCGGGCATCCCCAACATCGAGCAGGCCATGCAGGAAGGGTTCTCCACCGCCACGGACCAGATTCGCTCCTTGGGTTTTGGTGCGGGCATGGGGCTTCCCAACATGAAGCGTTACACCGACACGATGGAAATCGACACCATGGTCGGCGTCGGCACCACTATCACTATGTACGTTTACCTCTAGCCGGTTGCCAGGGGTGTGAGTCAGATGGCAAGCAGCACATACGAGCACTCGGTGCGCTTGGACGTGACCAAGTGCACGGGTTGTACAACTTGCTTGAGGCGTTGTCCCACAGAGGCGATTCGCATCTGTGACGGGCATGCCCAGATCAACGACGCTCGTTGCATCGACTGCGGCGAGTGCATTCGCGTGTGCACCCACAAGGCCAAGAAGGCAGTCGTCGGAAGCCTCGAGGACATGGAGCGCTTCCGTTACAAGATTGCCCTGCCCGCGCCGTCGCTGTACGGGCAGTTCGACAACCTTGACGACGTGGACTTTGTGCTGGACGGCCTGCTCAAGATTGGCTTCGACGACGTGTTCGAG
>DJXA01000256.1:0-1513 GCA_002449555.1 Atopobiaceae bacterium UBA7016
GCGGAACCTTGACGGCCGCAAGACCATTGTGCTTTGTACCAAACAGTGCCATGGTTACACCTCCGCGGGAACGTCGCTGGCAGAAGCATCATCGGCAGCCTTGCCCTTGGGCCTGGGGCCGCCACCGCGCTCGGCGTGCGCCATGCGGTTCTCAATGATGGTGACCACCTTGATGAGCGGCAGGGTAACCACCAGGTAGAAGATGGCGGCGGCCACGTACGGGGTCATGTTGCCCGAGACCGAGGTGAGGTTCTTCGCAAACATCATCAGCTCCATGACACCCACCGACGAGAGCAGCGAGGTGTCCTTGTAGGAGGTGATGAAGTCGCTCGTCACCGTGGGGATGACGCGACGGATGGTCTGCGGCAGGATAATGGAGAACATCGTCTGGAAGTAGCTCATGCCCAGCGAGGACGCGGCCTCGTACTGGCCCTGCGGGATGGACTGGATGCCCGCGCGGAAGATCTCGGCCAGGTAGGCGGACGCGTTGATGGCGATGACGATGACGCCCAGCACGTTGTTGTCGATGTTGATGTTCATCATCGGCAGGCCGAAGAACATGATGTAGATCTGCAGGAAGAGCGGGGTACCGCGCAGGATGTTGATGTAGACGATGGCGATGGCGCGCAGGATGCGGTAGCGCGAGATCTTCATGAAGGCGAAGACCAGACCCAGCACGATGGCAAACGGGTACGCGATGACCACGATGGCGAGGCACAGCAGCCAGCCCGGAGCCAGCGAGAAGAGTGCCGTGATGAGCAGCTGCGGCTTGAAGAACATGCCGAGGAACGGGTTGGAGTTCCACGCGGCCACGGCCGGGTTGGCGTCGAGGTCGGCCACGATGCCCTGCAGCATGGTGTTGGCGATGGTCTTGATGGGCTTGGAGTCGGCCAGCTGCTGCTCGCCGCTCTGGTTGGTGTAGGTGCCGCTGATGACCACCTCGCCGCCCTCAGAGGGGAACTCCATGCCCTCCACCTCGAGACGCACCAGCAGGTTCTCGGGCACTGGCTCGGAGAAGACCACCGTCAACGTGTTGTCGGCGGGGGTTGCCACGCCGTCGATGCTCGTGCGGTTGAGGCCCTCCAGCGCCGTGACCTTGGTGGACGAGCCCGCAAAGGTGGAGCCCTCGGGCAGGGTCAGCGTGATGGACGTGACCTCCTCGCCCTCTTCGACCGAACCCTCCCACGTAAGGCGCGTGGGCAGGCCGCCGATGACGTTGGAGCCGCCGTTTTCGTTGGGGCGCGCCGTCGCCTTGTTGGTGGTCATCGCCTGGGCCTCGGTGGGAAGCAGCAGCGCAACCATCAGCGCAAGGATGACAGCACCCAGCGCCATCTTTGGTTTTCTCGACGTTGTGAGACTCATTTCGTTCTCCTCTTTTATGCATACAGCGGGACCCCGGCCTTTGCCGGAGCCCCGCAAGAGTTCGTGCCCGTTGAGGGCGCAGGTGCTACAGCGCAGCGCCAAACCACGTGGTCTCGATGGCGTCACGCGTGCCGTCGTCCTCCATGGCCTG
>DJXA01000256.1:1709-12248 GCA_002449555.1 Atopobiaceae bacterium UBA7016
ATCTGGTAGGAGGAGACGGGCAGGTCGGTGACGAGGCCGTCATAGCTGCCGGTCAGGACGCCGTTCATGGCGCTGATGATGTCGTCGAGCGGCACGATGGTGGCGTTGGGCAGGTTCTCGGCAGCCCAGTCGGCGCCGGTGGTACCAGCCTGGACGGCAATCTTCTTCTCGGCAGCGTCAAGGGTCTCGAGGGTGTCCTCAGAGCCGACCTTGGTCACGAGGGACTGGTTGGAGTCGACGTACGGATCGGACATGTCGACCTCGGCCTTGCGGGCGTCGGTGATGGTCATACCGGCGATGGCGATGTCGGCGGTGCCGCCAGCCTTGATGGTGGGAACCAGCGAGTCAAAGGCCTGGCTGGGCAGCCAGTTGACCTCGAGGCCCATGTGCTCGGCCAGAGCCTTGGACATGTCGATGTCGAAGCCGACGGGCTCGCCGGTCTTCTCGTCCATGGACTCGAACGGCGGGAAGTACAGGTTGGAGATGCAGGTGAGCTTGCCCTCGTTGACCAGGGTGTACTCGGCGGCCGCAGCGTCGCCCTCGGGAGCGGCGGCGTCACCGGAGTTGGAGCCGCCACAGGCAGCGAGGGTAAGGGCGCCGGCGCCCATGGCGACGGACAGGAACTGACGACGAGAGAACTGGGACATGTTGGATCCTTTCCTGTGGAGCTTGTCGTGCAATTTGAAACGTTGTGAGGGGCTATTCTAGCCCCCCCTCATGAATATGGTGGGAGGGCAGGCCCGTCTTCACGATACCTGCCCTCGGCCAAAACACGGAAGAGCCTGGAGCTTAGGCGCCGAACCACTTGCTCTTGAGCTCGGCCATGGTGCCGTCGGCCTCCATGTCGGCGAGCACCTGGTTGATGGCGGCGGTGAGGCCGGGGTTGTCCTTGGAGACCACGATGCCGTACTGCTCGCCGGTGGGGATCTCGAGGGCAATCTCGCAGTCGGTGAAGGAGACCTCGCACTGGTGGCCGATGACGGGCAGGTCGGCACAGAAGGCCTGGTACTGGCCCGTGGATACGCCGGTCATGCACACGGTGACGGAAGCGAGCGGCACGATGTTGGCCTCGGGCAGGTTCTCGCGTGCCCACGCCTCGCCGGTAGTGCCGGCCTGGACGGCCACGGTCATGTCGGAAGCGTTGAGTGCGTTGACGATGACGTCCTCGCCGCCCACGATACCGAGGTCCTTCTTGACGGCAACGCCCAGGTTGGAGTCGAGGTAGGCGTCAGTGAAGTCAATCTCCTGCTTGCGCTCCTCGGTGATGGAGAAGGCGGAGTTGCCGATGTCGGCCTTGCCACCCTGCTTGATCATGGGAATGATGGAGTCAAAGTCCATGGGAGGCAGGTACTCGCACTCGAGGCCCAGGCGAGAGGCGATCTCGTTGGAGAGGTCAACGTCAAAGCCAGAGGCCACGCCGCCCTCGAAGGAGTCCAGCGGCGGGAAGTCGAGGTCGGACGCGACGATGAGCTTGCCCTCCTGAACGGTGGTGAACTCGACGGGAGCCGCGGCGTCAGCGGCAGTCTCGGCGGGTGCTTCGCTCTTGGAGCCACCGCAGGCGGTCAGGACGAGGCCGAGGGTTGCGGCCGAGGCGGCAAAGAAGTTGCGACGGGTGAGGTTGCTCATGGAATATCCCCTTCCTTGAGATGACAGGCACTTGTGCCGGCGGGTGTACCGTTCTCTCCTGTTGCACAAGGTGGCCAGGGCCCCCGATGGGCCGTTGGGTATCATCTTCGTGCTTTCTCGTTAAGTCACGATGAATACACGCGAGTGTTTATCGAGCTGTCACAATCACTGTTTCGTATAGTGAGTAATTGATTCTCAAATCCATGTATATTGTTCACATTTGATGCAGCGGCTATGCAGTGGGCACGCGTGGGGCGCCCGCTCCGTGGGACACGGGACGGGCGCCCCACGCGTGCCCTGTTCACCCTATTCGCACGCAGCTGTTCCGGACGAAAACGGGCCCCGAAACGTCCGGTTTGGCTGGTTTCCAGCGGGTCCGGACGTTTCGGGGCCCAAAAAAGTCCGAATGGGCAGGTGAAGAGGCCTAGACGCCGGCGTAATAGCGCTCGCGCTCCCAGTCGGTGACGGTGGAGCGGTAGTCATGCCACTCGCGACGCTTCACGTCCAGCAGGTAGTCGCAAACGTGGTCGCCTAGCGCCTCGCGCACAAACGAGCTGTTCTCGAAGCGCTCGATGGCGCGGCCCAGCGAACGCGGCAGACGCTCGATGCCCAGCGCGCGGGCCTCGGCGTCGGTCATGCTCACCGTGGAAACCTCCTCCGGAAGGCGCAGACCCTCCTCGATGCCGCGGATGCCGGCAGCCAGCGTGATGGCGAAGGTGAGGTACGGATTGGCTGTGGGGTCAGCCTGACGAAGCTCGACGCGCGTGGCCTGGTGCTTGCCCGGCTTGTGCGTGGGAACGCGCACGAGCGCGGTACGGTCCTTGCGGCCCCACGTGGCGTAGATGGGCACCTCGCCGTTGCGCACGAGCCGCTTGTACGAGTTGACCGTGGGGTTGGTGATGAGCGTGTACTCCGGGGCATACTTCAAAAGGCCCGCCACGTAGTGCTGCGCGAGGTCGGACAGGTGCGCCTCGTGGTGCTCCTTGGGCGCCCAGAAGAGGTTGTTGCCCTCGTGGTCAAAGAGCGACTGGTACAGGAACATGCCAGAGCCCGAGACGTCGGTCAGCGGCTTGGGCATGAACGACGCGAACATATTGTTTGCGTAGGCCACCTGACGGATGACCATGCGCGACGTGATGATGTTGTCCGCGCACGTGCGGGCGTCGGCGTAGCGCAGCTCGACGGCGTTTTGCGAGGCACCGTTGGTGTGGTAGGAATACGTCACGGGAATGGACATGCGCTCCAGCGAGAGGATCGTCTGGTGGCGCAGGTCGGTCGCGGAGTCGTACGCGGTGAGGTCGAAGTACCCCGAGTCATCGAGCGGCACGGGCACCGGGCCCTTGTCCTTGAAGTAGAAGTACTCGATCTTGGGGCCAACCATCAGCACGTAGCCCTTGTTGTCGGCAGCGCGGAAGACGCGCTCGAGGCAGCCACGCGGGTCGCCGTCGAAGGGCTCGCGCGACGGAGTCTTGATGTCGCAGAAGATGCGCGCCGAGGAGGCCTGGTTGCCCATGCGCGGCACGATCTGGAAGGTTGCCGGGTCGGGGAAGGCCAGCATATCGGACTCTTCGGGCGTGACGAAGCCCTCGACAGCCGAGCCGTCGAACCCGATGCCCTCCTCGAACGCCTGCTCAAGATCCTCGGAGGCGATGGAGAACGACTTCAGGTTGCCCAGCACGTCGGTAAACCACAGGCGCAAATACCTGATGTCGCGCTCTTCGATGGTCCGCAGGACGAAATCGATGTTCATGTCGGTGCTCATGGGCCCCTCCTTCTCTCAATGAGGAAAGGATACGTTATTTATCGATGCCGATAGCTTTACACATCCGCGTTACGCGCCCGTTTCATAAATGGATGCCCGAAAGACGATGAGCCGAAAGGATAGCGTGCGGAAGGAGCGTCTCAAGAACAGTCTGTGGGAAGGGCCTGCCCTTCCCAGAAACAATGAGCGGCGCGAAGGCGCCGCACCACATTCGATGATTTTGGGAGTACAGCGTCGATACATGAGCCGCCCCCTCGTTCGTTGCAGGCGACTGTCTCAGCCCTTGGAGCCTGCAATGAACGAGGGGGCGGCCCTCACATGCGAAAATGCTTACTTAGCCTTGCCCTGGTTGGCGACGGCGTCGATCTTGGCGGCAATCACGTCGGGGTCGCCAATGTAGTGCTTGTCGACGACGTTCCAGTCCTGATCGAAGGTGTAGGACAGAGGAATGGCGGTCGGGATGTTGACCTCGAGGATCTCGGCCGGGGTGAGGTGCTCGAACATCATGACGAGGGAGCGCAGGCTGTTGCCGTGAGCGGCGATGAGGACGCGCTTGCCAGCCTTGAGCTGCGGGGCAATCTCGTCCTGGAAGTACGGCCACGCGCGGGCGATGGAGTCCTTCAGGCACTCCGTGTAGGGAAGCTGGTCCTTCATGGCCACGTCGCGATACATCTCCTGGGTCTGGGCGCAGCGCTCGTCACCGGGCTCGAGGGCCTTGGCGGGGGTGTCGAAGGAACGACGCCAGATCTTGACCTGCTCGTCGCCATACTTAGCAGCGGTCTCGGCCTTGTTCATGCCCTGGAGAGCACCATAGTGACGCTCGTTGAGCTTCCAGCTCTTGATGACGGGCAGCCACTCGCGGTCCATCTCCTCGAGGATGTGGTTCAGCGTGTGGATGGCGCGCTTGAGGTACGAGGTGTAGCAGATGTCAAAGTCGTAGCCGGCCTCCTTGAGGGCGCGGCCGCCGGCCTTGGCCTCCTCAACGCCAGCCTCAGAGAGGTCAACGTCGGTCCAACCGGTGAACAGGTTCTCCTTGTTCCACACGGACTCGCCGTGACGGACAATAACGAGATGCATGAGGTTGTCTTCTGCCATGGGCTTTCCCTTCTCGTTGGGTTCAGGCGTGCCAGACCGTCTGACACGCACACATTCCTGTTGTTATGCTACCGCAAACCGCCCCTCCCTACGCCAATTGTTCTGATTGCGGCGCAACGTTTCGGCGGAAGGGACGGTGCGCCTCAAGACTTCTCAACTCAAAAAAGATAACCGTGGTTGACTTCTTGGTTTCACTAAGCTAACTTCTATGTGTTAGCTAGAGGCAACTTAAGGAGAGAATCATGCCTATGCCACTTACGCTTCTCAAATCAGGCGAGGGCAGCATCGTCACGCGCGTTGGCGGCAAGCCCGAGACGCGCCAGTTCCTTGAGGGTCTTGGCTTTGTTGTCGGCACGCCCATCACGGTCATCAGCGAGATTGACGGCAACGTCATCTGCTCGGTCAAGGACACGCGCATTGCCGTCAGCAAGGAAATGGCCAAGAAGATCTACGTCTAGCCTCTCCGCACGTTGTTTATCAAGACGGCGTCGGCAGGCGCCGCAAAGGAAGGGAGTCAGCATTGACACTCAGAGACGCCCAGGTTGGGCAGACCGTCAAGGTCCTGAAGCTTCAGGGGACCGGCCCGGTGAAGCGCCGCATCATGGACATGGGCATCACCAAGGGACAGGTCATCAAGGTCATCCGCGTCGCGCCGCTCGGTGACCCCATGGAGATCACCGTGCGTGGCTACGAGCTCTCGGTTCGCAAGGCCGACGCCGAGATGATCGACGTCGAACTCGTCGAGGAGGCATAAGCATGGCAGACATCACCATCGCCCTTGCCGGTAACCCAAACTGCGGCAAGACCACGCTGTTCAACGCCCTCACGGGCTCCAACCAGTACGTGGGCAACTGGCCCGGCGTCACCGTCGAGGAGAAGCACGGCAAGCTGAAGGGCCATGCCGACGTCACCATCGCCGACCTGCCTGGCATCTACTCGCTCTCCCCCTACACGCTGGAGGAGGTCGTCGCGCGCGACTACCTCACCGACCAGCGCCCCGACGCCATCCTCAACATCGTGGACGGCACCAACCTCGAACGTAACCTCTACCTCACCACGCAGCTCGTCGAGCTGGGCATCCCCGTGCTCGTGGCCGTCAACATGATGGACGTCATCGAGAAGAACGGCGACGTCGTCGACCTCACCGCGCTCGCCAAGGCGCTCGACTGCAAGGTCGTCTCCATCTCCGCCCTGAAGGGCACGGGCGTGACCGAGGCCGCCGAGGAGGCCGTGGCCCTCGCCCGCTCCGGCATCAAGCCCATCCCCCAGCACCGCTTTGCCGGCAGCGTCGAGCACGCGCTCGCGCACATCGAGGAGGTCACCGTCCACAACCTGCCCGATGAGCAGCAGCGTTGGTACGCCATCAAGCTCTTCGAGCGCGACGAGAAGGTGCAGGCCAAGCTCGGCCTCTCCGCCGAGACCATCGCGCACATCGAGAAGGACATCGAGGCATGCGAGACCGAGCTCGACGACGATGCCGAGTCCATCATCACCTCGCAGCGCTACGACTACATCACCTCGATCATCGGCGGCTGCCTGCGCCGCGCCGACCGCGGCGAGCTGACCACCTCCGACAAGATCGACCGCGTGCTCACCAACCGCATCCTCGCGCTGCCCATCTTCGTCGTCATCATGTACTGCGTGTACTGGATTGCTATGGGCCCGTTCGGCACCTTCCTGACCGACTGGACCAACGACGTCCTGGGCGGCGAGTGGCTGACCGAGGGCTCGCGCGCCTTCTTTGAGGGCCTGGGCCTGTCCGACTGGCTGGTCGGGCTGCTCTCCGACGGCATCTTCGCCGGCGTGGGCGCCGTGCTGGGCTTCGTCCCGCAGATGCTCGTGCTGTTCTTCCTGCTCGCCATCCTTGAGGACTGCGGCTACATGGCCCGCATCGCCTTCATCATGGACCGCATCTTCCGTCGCTTCGGCCTCTCGGGCAAGTCGTTCATCCCGATGCTCATCGGCACGGGCTGCGGCGTGCCCGCCGTCATGGCGTCGCGCACCATCGAGAACGAGCGCGACCGTCGCATGACCATCATGACCACGTGCTTCATCCCCTGCGGCGCCAAGATGCCCATCATCGGCCTCATCGCCGGCGCCCTGTTTGCCAACGCCGCATGGGTCTCCACCAGCGCCTACTTCATCGGCGTGGCCGCCATCATCATCTCGGGCATCATGCTCAAGAAGACCAAGATGTTCGCGGGCGACCCGGCACCCTTCGTCATGGAGCTTCCCGCCTACCACGTGCCCAGCCTGGGCAACGTGCTGCGCAGCACCTGGGAGCGCGGCTGGTCGTTCATCAAGAAGGCCGGCACCGTCATTCTGCTGTCCTCCATCGTCATCTGGGGGCTCTCCAGCTTCGGCACCGTCAACGGCAGGTTTGGCATGGTCGACGACCTGTACGAGGACGAGACCCTCGTGACCGACGAGTACATCGAGAAGGTCGCCGCCCGCAACAACATCCCCGTCGATGAGGTCAACCCCATGGATGACTCCATCCTTGCCGGCATGGGCAACACCTTCGCCCCCATCTTCAAGCCGCTGGGCTTCGGCTCTTGGAAGCCGGCCGTGGCGACCGTCACGGGCCTCGTGGCCAAGGAAGAGGTCGTCAGCACCTTCGCCGTGCTCTACAACGCCGACACCGAGGCTGAGGACTGGGATGACGAGGGCTCGCCCATCTGGCCCAACGTCCAGGCCGACTTCGAGTCGTTCTCTGGTGGCCACGGCCAGCTCGCCGCCTTCGCGTTCATGATCTTCAACCTGCTCTGCGCGCCGTGCTTCGCCGCCATGGGCGCCATCAAGCGCGAGATGAACAACGGCAAGTGGACCGCCTTCGCCATTGGCTACATGTGCCTGTTCGCCTACGCCGCCGGCCTCGTGGTGTACCAGCTGGGCCTTGCCGGCTCCGGCGCCATGAACCCCGTTGGCATGATTGCCGCCGTCGCCATCCTCGGCTTCGTGTGCTACATGCTCTTCGTCAAGAAGTATCAGGAGGCCGACCGTCTGCTGGTGAAGTAGGCACCTGTCTCGAGGGGCCACCGCGCCAGCCGGCCGGTGGCCCTTTTTCGTAAGGAAAGGAAGGTCGACATGAACGTGGCTGACGCGGTCGTCCTCTCCATCGTGATCGCCATCTGCACGCTCATCGTGCGCGGAATGCTGCGCGGCACCATCCGCACCTGCGACGAGGGCAGCTGTGGCGGAAACTGCGGCTCCTGTGGGCACGCGTGCTCCGCGCCGCGGCTCAGGCTGAACAAAGCCCAGCTTGAGCAGCTGAAGGCACTGGACGAGAAAGGACACGTGGCATGACTGAGACGGTCATCGGCATCGACGGCATGATGTGCGAGATGTGCGAGGCGCACATCAACGACGCCATCCGCCGCAACTTTACCGTGAAAAGCGCCAAGGCCAACCGCAAGAAGAAGCAGTGCGTAGTGGTGTCTGAGGAGCCGTTGGACGAAGAGAAAGTTCGGGCCGTCATCGGCGAGACGGGCTATGAGTTGCTGTCCGTTGCGTCGGGTCCGTATACGAAAAAGAAGCTGTTTGGATTGTTCTAGGGAACCACTAAGGACTGTCCTTCGTGGTTCCCTAGAGGGCTTCAAAGGCGCTGTTCACCGTGGTGTGGATGGCGCCTTCGCTATCTATGAGCAAACCATCGATGCCGTGCTCCTCGAGGAATTTGAGAGCTTTATCCAAACCCAGCATGAAGAGGGGTTTGGTGTAGCCGTCGCCGTCTATGGACTGGGGAGTGTAGAGCGAGGCTGAGATGATGTCGGACTCGGCGGGGTAACCGGTTCTGGGGTCGAGGATGTGCCAGTAGCGCTTGCCTTCATGCTCGAATTGGCGCTCGTAGAGGCCGCTCGTCACCACCGAGCCACCCTCTGTGTGGACGATGGCCACGCTGTGTTCGCCCGCCTCGTCGTTTGGGTCGCGCACGCCCACACCCCAGGGCGTGCCATCAGCTTTGGGGCCCAGGACCTTCACGTTGCCGCCGAGGTTCACAAAGCCGCTCTCCACGCCAGCTACGGCCAACTGGTCGATGATGACGTCCGAGATGTAGCCTTTGGCAATGCCGCCGAGGTCAAGGCGAGCGTCGGGGTCATCAAGCGTCACCGTTGAGGTGGCCACGTCCACGTGGACGCCTTGCCAGCCTATGTGGAGCAACGCCGCCTGAATGGCTTCGTCCGTGGGCACGATGCCCTCGTGGAAGTCCCAGAGCTCGCTCACCGCGCCAATCGTAATATCAAAGAGGCCGTCGGATGCCGCACAGTACTCCAGCGCTTTGGATATGAGCTCGGCGGTCTCGGGCTGCACCTGGGTGGGCTCCCCTGCCGCCGCGTTGATGCGACCCACGTCGCTGGTAGCGATGGTACGAGAAAACATGCCCTCAAATGCCTGGCAGCGCGCGACAGCCTCGTCCAGTGCCTCGCGGGGCATAACTCCGCCCACGACGCAAGCCGTATCAAAGCAAAAGAAGCTTGACTGGATGGTCTCATCGGCCGCTGAAGTCGCTTGTTGCGCGCACCCCCAGAGCGGAGCAAGCGCCAATGAGGCCAAAAATGCCCTGCGACTAAGCTTCAGCACGTCTCTCTCCCCTCTCTATTCATTGCGAATGTTGACATGGGAGGGTTGCAGCGAGGACCGAATCGACCCTCGCAACCTCTCTTCGCACCACTGGCACGTCCGTATGCTAGCCTAGCGTAAGGTGAAGGCAGCTACACCCGAGGTTTGCATGGCAGTTTTGAGGCACATACGCGAGAATCTGGCCACGATGGTTGCCGCCGCGCTCATTGTCTGCGGACTGGCCGCCTGCTTCGTGCTGCTTCGGCCGCACACCTCGTCCAACGCGCAGCTTGTGGCTCGCATCCACGATGGAGAGGGTCACAGCTATGAGCTGCCGCTCGCTGAGTATGGCTCCCTCACCGTCGAGACCTCGCTGGGAACCAACGTCATCGTGGTGGAGAACGGCGCTGTCTTTGTGGCAGAGGCCGACTGCCCTAAAGGCGATTGCCTACGCCAACACGCCATCTCCGCCCCTGGCCAGCAGCTCATCTGCCTTCCCCACCAGCTGTGGGTCGAGATAGTCGAGGCGGGCGCACCGGGCGGAGAGCTGGACGTGACGGCCGTCACCGCAACTGGCGACGCAGACCTTGTGAGCCGTTAACCATGGCCTCGACACACACCGACACCCTAACCACCAAAGAGGCCGAGCGCTGGACGCGCATAGGCGCCCTGGCGGCGCTTGCCATGGTCTTGGGCTACCTCGAGACCTTTGTGCCCATTCCCATCCCCGGGGTGAAGCTCGGCCTCGCCAATGTGGCCGTGCTGCTGGCACTCGCACAGGGTGACATCTGGGGAGCTTGTTGGGTTGCCATGATCAAAATCTTGGCAGCAGGGCTTCTCTTTGGATCACCCATCACCATGGCGTATTCGGCGGTAGGTACAGCCCTTTCGCTTGCGCTGATGGCGCCGCTTTCGAGGCTTCGCACGATGAGGCTCTGGATGGTGTCCGTCATAGGCGCCTTGGCACACGAAGCGGGGCAGCTCTTGGTGGCGCAGGCTCTTCTGGGCACGCCGCTTGTGTGGTACAGCGCTCCGGTGCTCATGGTTGCGGGCTGTGTCACGGGAGCGATATGCGGCGTGGTGGCCCAACAGGCATTGGAGCGCATCTCAGGGGGCGCCGGCGGAGCGCTTAGCCAAACTGCGGCCGTCCCCGCAGGAGCCCTTCGGTTGGGGGGCACCGGCGGACGCGTCGATCCGCGCGTAGCCCTTGTATTGCTCCTAGCCTTCTCCCTGGTTGTGCTCAAGCTGTCGGCACCCATTCCGCTCGCATGCTGCCTTGCTGCCTCGGTTTGCGCATGCTTCTTGGCGCACGTGAGCGCAACGGACATGGTGCGCGCGCTGAAACCCGTCGCGCTTATCTGCGCGATTACCGTCATTGCGCAGCTCGCCAGCCTGCCCCCACGCGAAGCCATCCTGGCAGCGGGAACGGCGGCGCTCAGGCTACTCGCCCTTGTAGGAGCAAGCCTCGCCTTCGTGCGCGCACAGTCGCAGGAAGA
>DJXA01000256.1:12386-16353 GCA_002449555.1 Atopobiaceae bacterium UBA7016
GGTCCGCTCCTCGCGCTTGACGTGGCACTGCAGCTCCTGCCGCTCTTGGCAAGCAACCTCCACGTACGCGAGCTCTCCCCGGCATCGCTCTCCCAGCTCGTAGCCGATGCCTACCTCCTCGCCACGCGCATTCCCCATTAGGGGCAGGCGACCATGGGGAATGAGGTAGAATCTCCTAGTTAACACAAGGAGATTTGCATGCCCGATACGCCATCCACACACACCAACCACTCCCAGCACAGGCGCCGCAAGCGCCAGCGGCAGACGTTCGGCAGCGTCATCAACGGGTGGTGGGAGCGCCTGTTTTCGGCGGTCTTTGGCGGCACGTGGGACGAGCAGCCCCGCATGTACGAATCCGGCAGAAGCGGCCGCGACTACCTGCTCAACACCGTTGGATCCGTTGCGTGGGGCGCACTCTTCCCGCTGCTCACCGTGGTTGCCACCCAGCTCTCCGGTGCCGAGCGTGCCGGCCACTTTACCATGGCGTTCACCACGGCCACGCTGCTCCTCTATGTGGGCAATTACGGCGTCAAGACATTCCAGGTGTCCGACCTTGAAGAGACCGAGTCGTTCTCTTCGTACCGCGCGCACCGGTTTATCACGTGCTTCATCATGCTTGCGCTCGGCTTTGCCTACTGCGCCATTCGGCGCTATGACCGCGAGATGTGGCTCATCAGCGCCGGTGCCTACGGATTCCGCGCCATCGACGCGCTGGCAGACACCTACGAGGCCCGGCTTCAACAGCAAGACAAGCTGTACCTGGCAGGCGTATCGCAAGCCGTACGATCCGTCTTGGGCGTAACGTTCTTCTCGCTCTTGCTTCTGATTACGAAGAGCCTGGTGGTGGCCAGCATCGGCATGGCCGTGGCCGCACTGGCATCGTTTGTCCTTCTTACGGCACCGCTTACGCGGCTTGAGACCCCGCGCCCCCGCCCTGCCGCCACGATCGAAATCAAGGAGCTCTTCGTCGAGTGCTTCCCGTCGTTCTTGGCGCTCTTCCTCTTCGCGCTCATCGAGAACACCCCCAAGTACGCCATGGAGGGCGTGCTTCCTTACGAGAGCCAGGTGTACTTCTCGGCCATTTTCTTTCCCGCGCAGGCCATGCTCATGATGGTAGGCTTTGTGTACCGCCCCCAGCTGGTGAGGCTGGCCACCATCTGGACTGACCCGCACAAGCGGTTGCGCTTTGACCTTATCGTCGGCGCAGTGTTGGCGGTCTGTGGCGCGGTAACGCTTGCCGGTCTGGCATTTGCACGATGGGTGGCGGTGCCCCTGGGTACGCTGCTGTACGGGACGAGCTTCGAGCCGTTCCGCAACGCCCAGTACCTCATGATCATTGCGGGCGGGCTCTCTGCCGCCATTGACTTTCTGTACCAGATCATCACCGTGCTACGGCAGCAGGCGCTTGCCACCCGCATCTATCTGGTGGCAACCGTGCTGGTTATTGCGATGTCCGTGATTCTGGTTAGGCTCTACGGCTTTGACGGAGCCGTGTGGTCATACCTCGGCGTGATGGCAGCGCTTTTCGGGGCGTTGGGCGGCCAGTACATCTTTATTCGCATGAGGGCACAGTAAGGCAACAGGATCGCTTAGTCATCCATGCTGGGATGACGGCGCGACGCCTTCACGTCAGAGCGCCCGCGCTTCTCGCGCAGGCGACGCTCGATCGAACCCTTGGTAGGCCGCGTCTTAACGCGTCGCTTAGGAGGAATGGCGCGCTCGCGCAGAATGGTTTGCAGTTTGCGCAGGCAGGCGGCACGATTCTGCAGCTGGCTGCGCTGCTCGCGGCTTACCACCACGATGCCCGTGGGAATGTGGCGTATGCGTACCGCCGAGTCAGCCGTGTTCACGCCCTGACCACCAGGACCAGAGGCATGAAACGCCTCGAAGGCGCAGTCCCTCTCCAGCTCTTCAAGCGAGAGCCGCGCAAACCGCGCATATTCACGATGAGAAAGCGTTGGCTCTGACATTTGAATACCCGCATCCAACACGTACGCCATCCCTAGGGAGAGCAATCATATACCAAAGGCCCTTGCAGCAGTTGTCAGAGCTCGATGTTGAAGCGCCGCGCACCCTAGGGTCGCAATTTGTACCACTTTTTTTCGGTTTATGTAAGGGCGTTTTCGGTATGCCCTATTTTGGCGGTACGACCACTTTTGATACACCTATCTACCTGCGGTTTTACATATCAAAAAGTACGCCATTCCGTTATATGAAGAATGACCTTACATAAACCGAAAAATCGTGGTACAAATTGGCACCTTAGCTCTTACGGAGCCACGAACGGGCCCAATAGGGACAGGCCCGGATGGGGAATTCCCCATCCGGGCCTGTCCCTATTGGGCCTTCGCCCTTTTCACAGGTCAGAACCTTAGCTCAGGTCCTCGCCGTTGCTCGCGATGACCTTCTTGTAGTAGTCAAACGAGTCCTTCTTGAAGCGGCTGAGGTCGCCCGTGCCGTCGTCGTACTTGTCCACGTAGATGAAGCCGTAACGCTTGCGCATCTCGCCGGTACCATGGCTGACCAGGTCGATCGGACCCCACCAGGTGTAGCCCATCAGGTCAACGCCGTCCTTCACAGCCTCCTTCATGGCCTCGAGGTGCGTACGCAGGTAGTCGATACGGTACTGGTCGTGCACGCGACGCTCGCCGTCCTCAACCACGACCTCGTCCAACGCGCCGAGGCCGTTCTCCACAATCATGACAGGCACCTGGTAACGGTCATACATCTCGTTCAGGGCAAAGCGCAGACCATCCGGGTCAACCTGCCAGCCCCACTCGCTTGCCTTGAGGTACGGGTTGATGCCGCCGCCCACAATGTTGCCCTCGGTCTGCTTCAGGTCGTCGTGCGTGCCGATGAGGTTGGTCATGTAGTAGGAGAAGCTGAGGAAGTCCACCTTGCCCTCGCGCAGGATCTCCTCGTCGCCGGGCGCCCACTCCAGGTGCACGTCGTTCTCTTCCCAGAAGCGCTTGCACCAGCAGCCGTAGTAGCCACGCACCTGCACGTCGGTGGTGTAGAACACGCGACGGCGCATGTTCTCCTGGTTGGCCAGCTGGTCCTTGGGGTCGCAGGTGGCGGGATAGGTCTGCAGGTACACGGTCATGCAGCCCATCTTGAAGTCGGGATAGTGCTCGTGCGCGTACTTGACCACCTTGGCGCTGGCCACAAACTGGTGATGCAGCGACTGCATGCGAATCTGCGCGCTCACGTGCAGCTGGTCGCGGCGGCCCTCAAAGCCCTGCAGGTTGCTGGTGCCGTACATGGCGCCCATCTCGGCCGTGGCGCAGTTGATCTCGTTGAAGGTCAGCCACAGCTTCACCTTGTCGTGGAAGCGCTCAAAGAGCGTGTGGCAGAGCTTCTCGAAGAGCGGAATCAGCTCGCGGCTGGCCCAGCCGTTATAGCGGCGCACCAGCTCGTAGGGCAGCTCGTAGTGGCTGAGCGTGATGAGCGGCTGGATGCCCTTCTCCAAGCAGTAGTCAAAGACCTTGTCGTAGAAAGCGAGGCCGGCCTCGTTGGGCTCGTCCTCCAGGCCCGTGGGATAGATGCGGGTCCAGTTCATGGAGGTGCGGAACACGTTGAAGCCCATCTCGGCAAAGAGGTCGATGTCCTCCTTGTAGTGATGGTAGAAGTCGATGGCCTCATGGCTTGGGTAGAGCTGGTTGGGGTCGATCTCGATGGTGATGCGCTTCTGCTGGTTGAACACGCCGCCGATGCAGTGGTCAATCACGCTGTCGCCCTTGCCGTCAACGTCCCAGGCACCCTCAAACTGGTTGGCCGCGCAGGCGCCGCCCCACAGGAAGTCGTCCCTCAATACGCCCATGTCTATCACCTTCCCACGTAGATAAAAAGATATACGTATTGGTGAGTATTGCGTACTCCTTGGCCCATTTCCTAGCTGCAGAGGGGCAAAAACGGCAGACGGTTGAGAAGCCACCGTTTCGGCGCACCCGTACAAGGGGGACAGGCA
>DJXA01000256.1:16469-24829 GCA_002449555.1 Atopobiaceae bacterium UBA7016
TGCCTGTCCCCCTTGTACGGGTGCGGTTTGGGATGCCCTTACAGCGTCGTGCGAAGCGAGAGCTCGTTAAGCTGGGCGTCGGTCACCTCAGACGGAGCCTCACTCATCAGGTCAGAGCCACTGGACGTCTTGGGGAAGGCCATGACGTCGCGGATGGAGTCAAGCCCGGCCAGCAGCATGCACACGCGGTCGAGGCCCAGTGCGAAGCCGCCCATCGGGGGCGCACCGTACTCAAGCGCGTCCATCAGAAAGCCAAACTGCGCACGGGCGCGCTCGGGGGTGAAGCCCAGCAGCTTCAGGATGCGCATCTGCAGCTCAGCGTTGTGGATACGCATGCCGCCGCCACCGGCCTCATAGCCGTCCATGACAAAGTCGTAAGTGTGGCTACCGCACGCCAGCGGGTCGGTCTCCAGCTTGTCGATGTCCTCCTCGTTGGGCTGCGTGAAGGGCTGGTGCTCGGCCGCGTAGGCCTGGCGCTCCTCGTCCCAGTGGAAGAGCGGGAAGTCAACCACCCACAGGAAGTCGTGGCCCTCGCGCGGAATCTCAAGCACGTCGGCCATGTGGTTGCGCATGCCGCCCAAGATCTCATCCGTCTGAAGGCGACCGCCCACGGCGAAGAGGATGAGGTCGCCGGGGTTGGCGCCCATCTCGGCCTTCAGCGCGTCCATCTCGGCGTCAGAGAGGAACTTGGCGATGGGGCTCTGAACGGCACCATTCTCCTTGAAGGCGACCCAAGCCAGGCCCTTGGCACCAAAGGAGGCGGCCACGTCTGCGAGCTTGTCGATCTTTGAGCGGCCCCACACGCCAGCGCCCGGCGCGCAGATGGCCTTGATGTGCTGGCCCTCGGCATTTGCCGCAGAGGCAAACAGCTTGAAGCCGGACTCGGCAAAGATGCTCGTCACGTCATGCAGCTCCATGCCGATGCGCGTGTCGGGCTTGTCGATGCCATAGGTGTCCATGGCGTCCCAGTACGACAGGCGGCGCAGCGGCGTGGGCATCTCGACGCCCACCTTGGCAAACGCGTCAGACAGCACGTCTTCCAGCGCGCCCATCACGTCGTCCTGCTCGACGAAGGACATCTCGATATCCACCTGCGTGAACTCGGGCTGGCGGTCGGCGCGAAGGTCCTCGTCGCGGAAGCACTTGGCAACCTGGTAGTAGCGCTCAACGCCGCCTACCATCAAAAGCTGCTTCAGCAGCTGCGGAGACTGCGGCAGCGCGTAGAAGTGGCCCGGCTGCGTGCGGCTGGGCACCAGGAAGTCGCGCGCGCCCTCAGGCGTGGACTTGAACAGCGCCGGCGTCTCGACCTCCATAAAGGCGCGGTCGTGCAGCGCCTGACGGATGGCAAAGGTGAAGTCGGAGCGCAGCTTAAGGTTGGACATCATCTTGGGACGACGAATGTCGAGGTAGCGGTACTTGAGGCGCAGGTCCTCGCTGGTCTCGATGTGGTCCTCGATCTGGAACGGCGGCGTCTTGGAGGAGTTGAGCACCTCGACGCGCGTGCAGAGAAGCTCGATCTCGCCGGTCGCAAGGTTGGGGTTGGTCTGTCCCTCGATGCGGTGACGGACCTCACCCTCCACCAGGATGGGCCACTCGGGGCGCACGGTCTCAGCTGCGGCAAACACCTCGGGCGAGCACAGGTCGGGGTCAAAGAAGACCTGCGTCAGGCCCTCGCGGTCGCGCAGGTCAATGAAGATGAGGCCGCCGAAGTCGCGACGTGCGCGAACCCAGCCGGTCAGCGTGACGGTCTGGCCGATGTTGTCGGCGCGCAGCTCGCCGCAAGTGTGCGTGTGCATGGAGTGGGAATCTATTGCCATAACTCTTCCTCTCGTCTGGACCGCCCCGTGCCGGTACGGGCGGCATTCCTACAGACGGCGTGCTGGCGTAGACGGCGCCGACACGCGCGATTGATGAGTGTACTACGAGAAACGCCCGCATGCGTGTAAACTAAGTAACTCGTGAACAAGACACGAACGGGAGCAAGACCATGGCGTATAACGCTGCAATCTTTGATATGGATGGAACCCTTCTGAACACGCTCGACGACCTTACGGCGTCCACCAACGCCGCGCTGGCAGCGCATGGCATGCCCGGGCGCACCACCGACGAGGTTCGCCAGTTTGTGGGCAACGGCATCATGAACCTCATCCGGCGCGCCACGCCCGCAGGCACCGGCGAAGACACCCAGCGCGCGGTGTTTGATACCTTCTGCGCACACTATGCCGACCACGCCCTCGACACCACAGCCCCCTACCCCGGCATCGTGGCGCTGCTTGACGAGCTGCGCGCCCGCGGCGTCAAGCTTGCCGTGGTCTCCAACAAGGGCGACTTTGCCGTGCAGGAGCTGGTCGATCACTTCTGGAAGGGCCAGCTTGACTTTGCCGTGGGCGAGCGCGAGGGCATCCGCCGCAAGCCCGCGCCGGACACGGTGCTGACCGCGCTCGAGGCGCTTGGGGTCTCGGCAGACGAGGCCGTCTACGTGGGTGACTCTGAGGTCGACGTGGCCACGGCCGCCGCGTCGGGGCTAGATTGCATCTGCGTGACGTGGGGCTTCCGCAGCGTGCAGACGCTCCTTGAGGCGGGCGCCACCACCTTGGTAGACACCTGCGACCAGCTGCTGGACCTCATCATCAATTAGACCCTGACGCAATTTAGGTCCCTGACTCCTAAATTGCATGATGCAATTTAGGAGTCAGGGACCTAAATTGCGTCAGGGCAGAGAAAACCCCGCGCGGCGAATGCCAGCGCGGGGCCCGAGTCGACAAACTTTTGATGAGTGGAGAAGCTACTCCTTCTCGCCGTCCTCAGAAGCATAGAACGTCGCGTGATCGAAGTTCTCCTTGATGGTCATGCCGTGGTGGAACGGAATGGCGAGGAACTCGTCCACGGTAGGAACCAGCGGGCTGCAGTCGATGTAGTGGTTCTTGTGGTTACGGTGGGCGGTGTCCTGCGCGCGCCAAGCCTCATAGTTGCAGTCGGTGAGGTAGTACAGCTTGTCATCAATGCGCATATAGACCGAGTGGTTGTAGTGGAGATACTCAACCAGACCCTCGTAGTCAATCTCGAGCGGCTCGCTTGCCTTCTTGCCCATGGCTTTGTCCTTTCTCGCAGGTTAGACCTGTAGGAGAACCCCAACACAGGTGTTGGGGCCTTGCTTCACATATCCATGATACCCTCTGCCCTCACCGCCCGCGCCGATAGTTACGAAAATGTTTGGCAAGCGGTGAAGAGCCCATAAAGAGCGCACCGCCCATGCACGCAACCTAGCATGGAACCACCAAGGACTGTCCTTAGTGGTTCTTAGACGTTCCGCTACTGGTAGTGGAGGCTCTCGACGGGATTGAGCTTGGCCGCCTGGCGCGCAGGGTAGTAGCCAAACACGATGCCGATGGCCACGCAGATGCCCGCCACCGTCAGAATCGACGAGAGGTCGATGTACGGCGTGACCGTGGTCTGCCCGTCCCCAAAGAGCATCCCGCCCGCAAGCCCGGTAAACGCGTACGCACCAAAGTAGCCCACCACGATACCGATGATGCCGCCCACCAGCGTGAGGCAGATGCTCTCAAGCAGGAACTGCCGCGTGATGTCACGCGCCTTGGCGCCCAGGGCCTTGCGCAGGCCAATCTCGCGGATACGCTCCGTCACGTTGGTCAGCATCATGTTCATGATGCCGATGCCGCCCACCACCAGCGAGATGGACGCCACCGACGTCATCAGCACCTGGAAGGCCAACATGGTGGTGTTCAGCTCCTCGATAACGGAGGCCATGGTCTGGATCCACACCTGCTCCTCGACCTTGTCCTCGGCTATGTTGAAGTAGTTTGCCAGCCATGCCCTGGTGCGCTCGGCGAGGGTCGACATGTCGGTACCCTCCCGCGCAAAGCCAAAGACCTGGTCGACATTCACCCAGCCGTTGATGCGGTTTGCGCAGGTCATAAAGGGCATGTATAGCTGGATGGTGTCTTGGCTGGTCATGACGTCGGTAGACTCGATGACGCCCAGGATGGCGTACTCCGCGCCGTTCATGCGCACGGTCTTGCCTACCACGTCCTCATCGGCGTTGCCGAACAGCGCCTTGACGCCCGACTGGTCGAGCACTACCACCAGCGCACCAGAGTCTGCCTCGCGCTCGTTGAAAAAACGGCCCTTGACCAGCTTAAACCCCATAGCGTCCTGATAGTTGTCGAGCACGCCCTGGATGGAGGCGTTCTTCTTCTCGGTACCGTTGGTGATTTCGGTATAGCCGTAAATCGCAGGCGTGATGTACTCGTAGTCCTCGGACATCCCCTCGGACATGGCGTCAACATCGGCGAGGGTCATGCCGCGATCGGGCCAGCAGTAGATGTAGACCAGCCGCGCCTGGTTGAGACCAAGCTGGCCGATCATTGATTGTTTGATGCCACCGATGAGCGCGGTCATGGCGATGACCGCCGAGATGCCGATTACGATGCCCAGCACCGTAAGCAGGCTACGCCCGCGGTTGGCGTTGAGGCCCGAGAGCGTCTCCGCCACAAGGTCGCGCGCCTTCATGTGCGCCCCCTCCCCTGCGTGACGCTGCTCGCAACCAGTGCGCGCTCCTGCTCGTCGGTAAAGAGCTTGCCGTCACGGATATGCACGGTGCGGTCGGCCCACGCGGCGACCTCTGCGTCGTGCGTGATGAGCACGATGGTCTTGCCCTCCTCGCGCAGGCGCCGGAAAGTGGTGAGCACCATCTCGCCGGTCGCGGAGTCAAGGTTTCCCGTGGGCTCGTCGGCCAGGATGACGGCAGGGTCGTTGACCAGGGCGCGGGCGATAGCCACGCGCTGCATCTGGCCGCCCGAGAGCTCGTTGGAGCGGTGGTCGAAGTACTCCTGAGGCAGGCCGACGGCCGCAAGCGCGCGTTCCGCGCGCGGGCGACGCTCGGACACGGGCGTGTCGGTATAGGTGAGGGGCAGCACCACGTTGCGCATCACCGTGGCACGCGGCAGCAGGTTGAAGCTTTGGAACACGAAGCCAAGGCGCGTGGCACGCAGCTCCGCCAGCTCGTCATCGTCAAGCGTGGATACGTCCACGCCCTCCAGTCGATACGTTCCCGACGTGGGTATGTCCAGACAGCCCAGCACGTTCATGAGCGTGGACTTGCCGGAGCCTGACGGCCCCATGATGCACAGGAACTCGCCGCGCTCCACCGTCAGCGACACGCCCTTGAGCGCGTGGGTGTAGCCCGCCGCGCTCTCGTAGATGCGGTGGACCTTCTCAATCTGTATGACCGGGACGGCCACGGCTAGCCCTCCACGTTGCCGGCGTCCACGACCTCGCCCTCGACGGCAGCGGTGTCCGTGACGGCGCCGCCCAGAGAGACGAGCTCGCCCTCGGAAAGGCCCTGCTCCACCACGGCCTCGGATGCGCCACGAGCACCGATCTTCACCTCGCGCTGTTCGGTCTGCATGGTCTCTTGGTCGACTATGACGTTGACATAGGTCTTGCCGCCCATCTCCTCCAGCGCCATGACCGGCACGACGAGGGCGTCGGACACGTCCTGCGTGAAGATGTTGACGCTGGCCGTCATGCCAGGCTTGACCTTGTTGCCCGGCTTGTCGATGACGACCTCCACGGCGAAGGTGACCACGCCACCCCCGCCAGCAGAGTTCTCGCCGTTTGAGCCTCCCGCAGTAGAGGCCACGGAGGTGACCCTGCCCGCAAGCTCGACGCCAGGCAGCGCCGAGAACGTGCACGCCGCACGCTGGCCGACCTTCACAGCGTCGATGTCGATCTCGTTCACCTGAATGGCGACCTTCATCTTTGAGATGTCAGCAATCTGCACGAGCGAGCCGGTGCCCGTGGCGCCGGAACCAACAGCCTGTCCGGCCACCGCGCCAACCGACATCACGGTGCCCGCCTTTGCGGCCTTCACCGTGCGCTTCTCCGCCGTTGCGACGGCCTCGTCATAGGACTTGCTCGCCGTGTTGACCGCATTGGAAGCCGCAGTGACCGCGGACTGCGCGGAGCTGATCTGCGCCTGGGCGGCAGTCTCGGAAAAGTCGGGGACGGGTGCGATGGGGATGACCGCCGCGGCGGCCTTACCGGCCGCGTCGGCTGCCTCGAGCGCCTTGTTGTACGCGGCCGTCGCGTCATCCAGCGCGTCCAGCGCGAGGTCATGCTGCAGGATGGCGGCTTCGTACTTCTCGCGCGGCGTGGTACACGCTGCTGCGGCGTCGTCCATGTCCTTCTTGAGGCAGCTGTAGCGCGGGTTCATGACTGGCCAGGGCTGGTCGAGGTCTATGAGCGTCTCGCCATAGAGCTTCTTGTACAGGACAGGGGTCTCTTTCTCGAGGTCAGCGAGGCGCCTCTCTTCCTCGGGCGTGCGCTCTGCCTGCGCCTTCAGATGGTCGCGGGTCGCAATGTCCTCGTTGAACGAGGCGAGCTTCTCCTCGAACGCCTTTTGCGCAGCCTCGAACCTGTCCTGAAGTGGCTGGTAGGCCGCCTCGGCTGCATTCTGAGCCGCAAGCGTTGCCTGCTCGTTGGACGTCGCCCTGTCAAAGGCTGACTTCGCTCCCGAGACGGCAGCATCATGCTCGTGGTACGCCTTGTTATAGGCCTCCTCGGCACGCTTGGTGTCGGATGCGGCCTGCTTTGATGCGGCCTCGTACGCAGCTCGGTCTTTGTCGATGGCCGCGTAGATCTCGTCCAGCGCGGAGCTGGCCTCACCGAGGTCTCGCTGAGCAGCCGAAAGGTTGTCGGCAGCGGTCGAGATGGCCTTGTCAAGCTCGTCATTCTTGATGGTGAAGAGCACGTCTCCGACGCCGACCGACTGGCCTTCCTTCACGCTTACGGTTTCGATGATGCCGTCAACCTCAGGCGTCACCACCGCGGAGTCGTACGGCGCAAGGGCGCCCGAGCCCTGGACCGACGTCGTGAAGTCCTTGCGCTCGACGATGCCCATCTCGGGACCTAGGTCAACCGGCTGAGGCTTGGCAGACAACCTTGCGTGCAGGAAATACGCCCCCGCCGCAAGCGCGATAAGGCCAATGGCGCCCGCGATCTTGAGCCGCTGTGACCGCTTCTTGTCGGCACGACGCTTCTCAAGATTCTTCAGTGCAATGAGCGCCTCTGCCTCGTCGGACGACGGATCCGCCGTGTCAGATACCACTGTCGGCGGCATCTGATCGAGCGACGTAGTGGGCACATCGGAAAGCAGCGTGGTCTGTTCGGTCGCAAGGTGCGAGGTCGCCTGCGCGTGCACGCCGTGATTGAGCTCTTTTGGAGGCATGGCGCCCTCCTATAGTACGTTTAAGCTGTATTTCTTGATAGCTGAGAGCTTTTTCAGCATAGCCGTACCGCACTGGAAAGGCAAGATAGCCTCCGTAGCGCCTCGCAACGGAAGTGGCGCACTCTTGGAGGGCGCTCGATGGAGCTTCTAGAAGTCGAAGCGCTAATTTGTACCACAATTTTTCGGTTTATGTAAGGTCATTTTTCGTATTGTAGATTTGCGTACTTTTTGATATGCAAAACCGCAGGTAGAGAGGTGTATCAAAAGTGGTCGTACCGCCTAAAATGGGGTATACCAAAAACGACATTACATTAACCGTAAAAACGTGGTACAAATTGAGCTCAGCACCTTTATAGAACGGTTTTGGGCCCCATTTTGCAGCTTGCACATGTAAAGCAGGCGCCCCGCTACTTCAGTGGCGGAGCGCCTGCGTCACGTTGAGAGCTTGCGAGTGCTATTCCTCTACCGGCTTGCCGTCTTCCTCACGCTCCAGCCTGTGGATGAGCGAGCGCAGCTCGTTGTCGGTAGCGATGGCATGCGGAGAGCGCTTCGCGTAGCGCTTCACCGCAGCGGTTGACTTGTTGATGGGCTGCAGCGTTCCCGCACCAGCCACGCAACCGCCTGGACACGCCATTCCCTCAAGCAGGTATCCGGGGTACTTGCCCTTGATGGCCTCTTTCAGCATCTGTCGGCAGTTCTCCAGGCCCTCAGCATTCTTGACCTTCACCTCGACCTCGGGATGCTCACGATGAATGACATTGACCACCGCGTTTGCCACGCCGCCTGCCACGGCAAACATGCGCCCATCTGAAGACGCCGTATCAAAGTCGGACTTGTTGTCATCCTTGAGCGCCAGGTAATCGATGTCCTTGGCGTCCATCATGCCGGCCATCTCCTCAAACGTGAGGACGAAGTCGACCTCAGAGCGCACGGACTGGCGCATGGCCTCGAGCTTTTTTGCCGCACACGGACCCACGAATACGATCTTCGCGTTGGGATGGTTTTGGCGAATCATGCGTGCCGTCAGAACCATGGGCGTCAGTGCCATCGAAATGCAGTCAGCGTACTTGGGGAACTCCATCTTCGCCATCGACGACCACGCCGGGCAGCA
>DJXA01000251.1 GCA_002449555.1 Atopobiaceae bacterium UBA7016
CCACCAGTTCCAGCTGGCCGGCTGGCCGAAGCAGCGCCTGTTCTACACGCAGGGCGACTACGGCCTGTGGCAGTGCTCGGTGCCGTGCCACCAGAAGACCTACGACAATTACGACGTGGTCAAGGCCATGATTGAGCGGCAGCAAGACCGCTGCGTGCCCAGCGAGCTGGTGCCTGTCTGCCCGCGCTGCGGCGCGCCTATGAGCATGAATCTCCGCGCTGACGACACCTTCGTGGAGGACGAGGGCTGGCACGCTGTGGCCGACCGCTACCAGGCGTTTCTTGAGAAGTGGGCTGCCTCGCGCATCCTGTACCTCGAGCTTGGTGTGGGCGGCAACACGCCCGCTATCATCAAGTATCCGTTCTGGCGCCTGACCGCTCAAAATCCCAATGCCACCTATGCGTGCATCAACTTTGGCGAAGCCATGGCGCCTACAGAGATTGCGGACCAGTCCATCGTGATTGACGCGGACATCGACCAGGTGCTGGGCGACTTGCTGCGAAAGGGGGCAAGCCATGCGTGACGTGCAAGCCATGAGCCAGACAGAACGACGCCTGTGGCTGATTGAGCGCTTGCGCAGCGAACATGCTGAGTACGCTGACCTGCGCGTGCCTACGGACGAGGCTGGCCAGCGCGACCTGCTCCGTGCGCTGATGAACGTCCGTCCGCCCGAGCCCGTGGACGCGGAGTTTCTTGCGGTGCAGGATACCTACCTCGGCGAGCGAGTTGCCGAGCGTGGCGTCACGCACGTCTCCGACCTGCGGCCCGTTGGCGATGTAGGCATCAAGGGACAGCTCTATCTTTGGCGTGGTGACATTACCACATTGGACGCGGACGCCATCGTCAACGCCGCCAACGACCAGATGCTGGGCTGCTTTGTGCCGGGGCATCACTGCATTGATAACGCCATCCACACCTTTGCCGGCGTGCAGCTTCGGTTGGCGTGCGCAGAGATCATGGCGCAGCGCGGACGGCCGGAGCCTACGGCCACGGCCACGGTGACGCCGGGCTTCAACCTTCCAGCGGCGCACGTTATCCATACGGTGGGGCCCATCGTAGCCACCGGCGGGCCTGGCCCGCGCGAGGAGCTGCTGCTGCGACGCTGCT
This sequence comes from Atopobiaceae bacterium UBA7016, assembly GCA_002449555.1. GTDB lineage: Bacteria > Actinomycetota > Coriobacteriia > Coriobacteriales > Atopobiaceae > UBA1367. The sequence goes on from DJXA01000251.1 coordinate 1,108, forward strand.
ATCGAAGCTGTCTTGAGGCGGCTGAGGCCGCAGGCTGCGCAAGTATCGCCTTCTGTTGCATCTCGACGGGGGTGTTCCGCTATCCCAACGAAGCCGCCGCACGCGTAGCCGTAGATGAGGTGAGTTCGTGGCTTGAGGAGACAGGATCGGATCTTCGCGTGGTGTTCAACGTGTTTCTCGAGAAGGACGAGCAGCTCTATCGCAAGCTGCTTTCGTAGGACCCATACAAATGGGACAGGCACCGTGGCCGGGATTTCCGGGCTACGGTGCCTGTCCCATTTGTATGGGTTACGTTGGGTTATTCGGCCCAGAAGACGCGGTTCTCCTTGCGCGCGGCACCCTCGCCTGCGGGCGTCTCGGCATAACCCAGCACGCAGTGGCCGATGCCCTCGTAGTCACCCTCAACGCCAAGCTCGGCAAGGATGGCCTTGCCCTCCTCGGACTCAAACTCCTCCTTGGCGCGATGAATCCAGATGGAGTCGACGCCAAGGGACTTAGCTGCGTTCATGAGGTTGCCCATGACCAAGGCGCCGTCGTAGACGTAGGTGGGGACGGCCTTGTTGGAAAGAACCACCAGCACGACGGGGCCGCCATAGAACGGATCGAATTCCCCGGCGGGGCCGCGGCCTGCCGCGCGCATGACGTCGGCGTTCATGGTTGAGAGGCGGTCGCGCAGCTCCTTGTTGGTGACGGCCACGATGATGGGTGCCTGCGCACCAATGCCGCTGGGTGCCCAGAGCCCGGCGTCGATGATTTGCTCGATGAGCTCCTTCTCTACCGGCTTGTCAGAGAAGTTGCGGACGGAGCGACGGGTCTTGAGGGTCTGGATGGTCTCGTTCATGGGTCTCCCTTCTATGGTTTGCATACAAGGAGATGGTACTCCACTTGAAGAGTTGTGCGACAGCCGTAATGCCGCATGTGGCCTAGCGGTACAAAAGGCCCGAAGGAAAAAGGAAGAGATAGGGCGCCGTCAGCACTGCAAGAAGCAAAGCCGAGTGTCGCGCCTGCACCTCCGCCAGCCCCGCCCTTCGTAGGATGCTTAGGTCAAAGACATAGATGCAGAAGCCGGCGAGCACTACGGCACAAACCGTGATAAAAAAGCTCAGCAGGTTTGAAAACGGGTTGAAGCCTAGGCCATGGACAACGTCGTGCGCCAAGCCGGTACCTGCCGCGTCAAAAGACAGGTAAGCTCCCAAGAGCAGCAAGCTGCCAATGAAGTCCGACGCAAATCCTGCAAGGCAGATCTTCCAGATGTGGTGGCGGCAAAACGCCTGGCGGTCGTTCATTTCGCTGAGGCTCCACCACAATACGGCGCGGTCGATGAGGTAGTTGGTCGGAATCAGGGCAAGCCAGAGCCAGCTGGGAAACCAGACAAGCATCCACAGGGGAAACATGACGTTGTACAGCACGGAGCGATGCTGTTTGCGCATAGCTGCCCCCTCGAAACAAGGCTGCAGGAATGAAATCAACCCGTCAACCCCATGGTAAGGCTTCCTTTTGGGGGCTGATGTGCCAATTTGTACCACGTTATGACGGTTTATGTAAGGCTGTTTTTCGTATTGCGGATTAGAGTACTTTTTGATATGCAAAACCGCAGGTAGATGGATGTATCAAAAGTGGTCGTACCGCTGAAAATGGGGTATTCCAAAAACGGCATTACATAAACCGAAAAATCGTGGTACAAATTGCGACCCTAAGGTTTAGACACCCCTCTCGTTGGCCAAGAAGTATGCTTTTGACAACCACAATGGAAGGATTGCCGTGGAAACCATCACTATTCGCGAGGCAACGGCGGCCGACGTCGAAACGGTCTATGCGCTGATCTGCGAGCTCGAACAGTGCGAGCTTTCGCGCCAGGGGTTTCAGCGGGCGTTTGACCTGCAACGCAGCGATGAGCGCTATCGTTGTCTGCTTGCGGAGGAGGGCGCTCGTGCGCTGGCCATGCTCAACATGCGCATGGAGTGGCAGCTGCACCATGCGGCTCGCATCGCGGAGGTCATGGAGCTGGTGGTCGTGCCTGCCGCGCGAAGCAAAGGGGTGGGAAAGCGGCTCCTCGATGCCGCGCGCAACATTGCGCGAGCCGAAGGATGTGCGCAGATAGAGCTCGAGTCCAACCGTCGACGCCTAGACGCGCACCGTTTCTATCTGCGTGAACAGATGACGCAAAGCCATGTTGGCTTCACGCAGCCTCTACCTGAGGAGCAATAGGTTACCCCTCACCGAGCATTTGCGAACGAATGCGCAGATGAGCCGATGCGTGAAATATGCTTATA
>DJXA01000101.1:0-810 GCA_002449555.1 Atopobiaceae bacterium UBA7016
GAGGACTCCCAGCGCTTGGGCCTGGCGCAGCTGTACCAGCTGAAGGGCCGCGTGGGCCGTGGCCGCACACAGGCATACGCCTACTTCATGTTCCCGCCCGAGCTGCCGCTCACGCCCGAGGCGACCGACCGCCTGACGGCCATCAACGAGTACCAGGACCTAGGAAGCGGCATGAAGATTGCCATGCGCGACCTTGAGATTCGTGGTGCCGGATCGCTGATGGGCGCCGAGCAGCACGGCAACCTGTCGAGCGTGGGCTTTGACCTGTTCACGCAGATGCTGGGGCAGGCGGTGGCCGAGGCGCGCGGCGAGACGCCCGACGTGGAGCCCGCCGAGGTGACGCTCAACCTGCAGGCCGACTTCTACCTGGCGGACGAGTACCTTCCCGAGGTGGACAAGCGCGTGCTGGCGTACCGCAAGCTGGCCAGCGCGGTCGACCTCGTGGAGATCGACGCACTGCAGGAGGAGCTGGAGGAGACGTGGGGCGCCCTGCCGCTGGCGGGACGCAACCTGCTGGACCGCGCGCGCATCCGTATCCGCGCGCAGCGCCTGGGCTGCACATCCATCTCGCTGACCAACGGGCGCATCGTGTACCAGGGCGTGGACGTGCCGCGCGACGTGGCGGCCAAGTTCAAGCAGAAGCGCGCCATCATCTATCCCAAGACGCACAAGCTGGCTTACCCGTTCCACACGGGCAAGGAAGAGATCCTTCCCGCCGCGCTCGGCGTACTAGAAGAGATCGGCGGCGACGACGAGGTCGACGAGTAGCTCGTCTGACGTGGCGCCGCAACGCTGGGGGTAGCCCCTTTT
>DJXA01000101.1:903-13287 GCA_002449555.1 Atopobiaceae bacterium UBA7016
CAAAAGGGGCTACCCCCAGCGTTGCTCGCCAACCTTGCGGATGAGTGCGACCAGCTCCTCGTCTGGGGTGGTTACTAGGCCTGCGCAGGCGGCCAGGCGTCGTGGCAGCCACATGCCGCCGTAGTAGGGGAGGCGCGCCACCACGCACTCGTCCTGCTCGCCCGTCACCTCAAGCCGCGGCCACTCAAAGAGGTCAAACGCGGTGCGATTGCGGAAGGCAACCTCAACCAGGCGCTCGGTGCGGCTGCTCGGTGCGGGCGTCTGCCCGCTTACCGGCGTGGCAGAAGAGATGCGCACGTCGTCCATGCGGTCGACGCGGAAGGTGCGCAGCGCGCGACGGTCAAAGTCGTAGGCGTCCAGGTACCACAGCTCGTTGGCGCGCCGTATGGCCTGCGGGGCAACATGGCGCTTCAGGGCCTGGTCGTGGCCCACTGGCCGGTACGCAAACGAGAGCGAGCTTCCCGCCGAGATGGCGCGAGAGCACGCCTCGAGCGTCTCGTTCTGTTCGAGTGAGAGTGCCGCCGTCACGCGGGCGCGGGCCGCCTGTTCGGTCAGGCCAGAGGGGCCAAACGCCTCAAGCACGTTGGCGCGCAGCGGGTCATTGTCGGCAAAGCCCAGCTCATCGAGGGCGGCGAGCAACGCGCGGGCCTCTGCCTGGGTAAGCCGCACGGGCCTTCCCGTTACTCCCTGCGACCTGCTGAGGGCAACGCCGTCGTTCTCAGCGAGGGCCAGCGGCAGCTGGTAGCCAGTGTCCACGCAGGCGGTGAGGATGAGATTGATGAGAAGCGAAGCGCGCTCCTCGGAGGTACCGAGGCGTGCCGCGACGGCGGCGGGTGTGAGGGTCGCGCCTTCGTCCTTCAGCGAGCCGACGAGCGCCATAAGCTCGCGGAGTTCGGACATGCCGCCCTTACGGCCGCGACGGCCCCTCAGGGAAGCGCGCGCCGTGCTGCGGTTGACCTGTGGCTGAGGTGTTGGGACGGCGACGGCCGCGGAGGCGAGCGCGGCCTGGTACGCCGAGACAAGCGCCTCGGGTGCGACGGCTCGCATGCCTGCGGCGATGCACCAGCGAGCTGCGGCCTCAACGTCGCTTACGGACACCTCGCGAAGCTCGCCACGGCGCTGTGCACGGCGGTCGAGGTCTGCCAGCATGTCGGCGTCCGTCTCGGCTGTGGGCTCAAGCAACCCCGTGCAGGTAGCCGCCCCAATTTGGAACGGAAGCAGCACGTGGTCGTCGATGCAGAAGTCTTCGGGCAGCTCAAAGCGGCCGGCAAGCTGCTTTGCGCGCTCTACGCGATCAGCGCGCAGCGTGCGCAGGTTGTCGCTCTCAACCGTGCCTTCCGACACCTGCGCGCACACAAAATAGACGTTGCCGCGCAGGCCAAAGTGTCCATACGGCGCCACGGTGCGCTCAGAGCGGGCCCCCTTCGCGTCAACGTAGGTGACGGCCGCCAGGCGGCTGTGCTCAACGCACGAAAGGAGCGTCTGCAGCGTGCCGTTGGCCTGGTGCGCGGGCGAGAGCCGGGCGGCGGTGAGCGCGCCAAAGGCGTGGTCAACCTTGGCAAGGGCAAGGCGCAGCTCGTCGCGCCAGGCAAAGGCGGGGTCCTCCACAAGCTGCGTGCAGAGCACGTCCAGCATCAGGGCGTCGTCTGCGGAAAGCGACGAGCCGTCGGCAAACGAGGAGACGTCGGCCTGCCACAGCGCATCACGTGCATCAAGGCCCACCTGGCGGATGACCAGGCCGCATTCAACCAGCTTCTCGCGGTCGCGCGAGAACTTGCGGCGGAACGAGTCGTCGCTCAGCTCTGCGTAGTGCGCCGCGTGAACCTCTTGCGAAGAGATGGGCGACTCGGCGTTCGAGAAGGCAATGGCCAGCGCACAGAGGCGGCGGGCTTGCTCGTCATCGCTCGTGAGCGACGTCATGTACTCCTCGTCTGCCATAGGTCTCCTTTCAGTGACAACACTCCCATTGTAGCGAACAATCGTTTGCTCGCGAGCCGGTAGACAAAAGGGGTTATCGCCAATGTCCACCCATTAGCAATGCGTAAAGAACGAGGTACTTTGTTACGTCGGCGGGAGGGAAGGGTATATGCAGCGGGATAAGACGTATACTTTAACGACCAATGGCTCGAGATGCCAATCGCATAGCGAAGGATGAATAGCATGGCCACTACGCGCGACTATATCGATTACCTGAACGACCAGGTGGACATCGCCCCTACCAATAGCCAGGAAGAGCTTCAGGCTGCCCAGCTGATTCAGCAGATCATGGATCAGCACGGGGTCGAGACAAAGCTACAGGAATTTGAGGCGCCAACGGCAGGCAACCTGCCCTACCGCGTTCTCATGATTCTGCTGTTCATCGGCATCGTGCTCTCGGGCTTCTATGGCACGCCGGTCGCTGCCGTGGGCGTGGTGATCGTGTTTCTGTGCGGCGTGCTCTTCCTGCTTAAGCAGATGGGGCACGGCTTCCTGTCCAGCCTGGGCGGACGCGGCCGCAGCCAGAACGTGGTGGGCGTGCACCGCGCCGAGGGCCCGCTGGTGGTAAAGGGCAACCGCCCCATCGTCATCGTGGCGCACTACGACACGCCGCGCGAGAGCCTGCTGTACAACCCCTCCGTCGCGCGCTTCACTCCGCTGCTGCTGACCATCGCCCCCATCTGCGTGGGCGTTGCCTGCGTGCTGGGCCTCTTCCAGCTGTTCAGCTTCCTGCCGGTCATCGCGCGCCGCGTGCTGTGGGTCATTGGCCTTATTGCCGCGCTGCCGCTGGTCGCTCTGGGCGTTGATGCCATCTACCAGCGCTTTGCTCCGTATACCGAGGGAGCCAACGACAACAAGGCGTCGGTCGCTGCCATGCTGGGCGTGCTCGACAAGGTGCGTCCGGGCAACGATGTGGCCACGGGCTATGCGCACACGGTGACGGAGCGTCGACCTGCCAAGCCGGAGCCTAAGCCTGAGGAGCCCGAGGATGACTACGAGGACTTTGACCTGGAGGAGCCGCTCGACTACGAGGGCTTTGAGGAGATAGACGAGCCCGAGGGCTTCGAGGGCTATGAGGAGCCCGAAGACGACCAGGAGCTTGACGAGGTCTACGACGACTACGACGCCGAGCTTGAGCCCGAGTTTGACGAGCCGTCCGAGAAGCCTGCTGCGGTGGTAGAACCCAAGCCGTTTGAGCCTGAGGTTGCCGAGGCGCCCGAGCACTCGCTGGATGACTATGCGGGGCTTGACGTGATTCCCAGCGATGCGGTTGACGAGGCTGAGGGTGCGGACGATGCGTCCTTCGTGCCTTCGTTTGCCCAGGTGCGTGAGGCCGAGCCGGCACAGGCTGAGGCCGAGTCCGAGCCCGAGCCCGAACCGGAGCCCGAGCCCGAGGAGGAGTCCGAGCCGACCATCAAGCCGCAGATCGTCACCGAGCGCTACGAGGAGGTCGTGGGCGTTCGCCATGGCGCCGACGTAATCAAGTCGCTGAATATGCTTCCGTCGACGTGCGAGGTTGAGTACATCGAGCCCAAGCTGCTGAGCCGCGATGCCCGTCCGCAGGACGAGCTCGACCGTCGCGGGTTTGGTGTGATCACCGGCTCCGACGTGGACGAGTGGGAAGAGGAGGAGCCGGAGCGCCGTCCGCGCCGCACGCGCGAGAAGGGCGGCAAGTCGTTCTTCGGCAAGATCGGCAGCTTCTTTGGCGGCCTGCGTGACCAGTTCTTTGGCGGCGAGGTTGCCAAGGACGAGGTGTACGACGCCTTCTACGACACCGATTTTGACGCTGATTACTCCGACGAGGCGGACGAGGCGTATCTGGAGGACCTCGAGGAGCGCAACGTTGCCGAGGACAAGGCGCCTGTCGAGCATGTTGCTGAGGATGACGTCGTGCCCGAGGAGGAGGTCGCCGAGTTTGAGCCCGAGCCTGAGGCCTATGTTGACGAGCTCGATGCCTATGAGGACGAGGTAGACGTTGCCGACGATGAGCTGGATACGGCTCCCGCGGTTGCTCCCGCTCCCGCACCTGTCGAGGAAGCGGTGGCTGAAGAGGCACCTGAGCAGCCGGTCGCCACTTGGGACGAGCCTGCGGTGAACGAGCCCGAGCCGAAGCCTGAGCCGTACGAGGACGACGAGGCCGAGATCTTCAACTTTGCTGCTGACGAGATTATGGATGCGGAGTTCGAGGTCATTGACGACTACGAGCCGGAGCCCGAGCCTGAGCCGGTGGCTACTTGGGAGCCCGAGCCTGCGTATGAGGAAGAGCTTGAGCCCGAGCCTGAGTCGGTTGCGGCTTGGGAGCCCGAACCTGAGCCGGTGGCAACGTGGAAGCCTGTGCCCGAACCCGAGCCCGTGCCTGCATATGAGCCGGAGCCCGTTTCCGCGTATGAGCCTGAGCCCGAGCCCGAGCCCGAGCCTGACTATGAGCCTGAGCTGGAGGCGGAGTACGAGGAAGAGGCCTATGTGGCCCCTGAGCCCGTGGCGTGTGTAGAGCCGGGGCCGACGCTTGCTCCCGAGCCCGTGGCATTTGACTTCGAACCTGCCTATGAGCCCGTCCTTGAGCCTGCGTTCACGTTTGAGCCCGAGGCGCCTGCTGAGCCCGAGTACGTTGAGAGCGATGCTGACGCGACCGCCTCGTTCGAGCGTATTGTCGTTCCCGAAGCCGAGCCTGAGCCCGAGCCTGAGCCCGAGCCGGAGCCTGAGCCGGAACCGGAGCCGGAGCCGGAGCCCGAGCCCGAGCCGGAGCCGGAGTCTGACGACACCGAGTCAACCGAGCCCATTGCCGCCTGGAAGCTCCGCATCCCCACCATCGAAGACGAGCCCGTCGTTCCCGAGCCGACGGCAGACGCCACCGGCCTTGCGCCTGGCATCGCGTTTGAGGATGAGTACCTGCCTACCGATGAGGAGATTGACCTCATGGACGGCTCTGGCCTCACCGAGCTCGTCGACGACGACATCGTGACCGGCGCGCCGCAGGCCATCGAGCCTGCCCCGAAGGCCGAGGGCGTGGACGACCCCAACTGGGGCAAGAGCGAGTTCCAGCTGCGTCACAACGTTGCCCGCCGTGCATCGCTCTTTGATCTGCCCGATCCTTCCCAGACCGCGTCCGACCCGTTCGCGAGCAACGGTTCGGCGTCCTTCAAGCCTGCCGATGACGATGACCAGAGCAGGAACGGCCATTGGAAGGGCGGCGCAACCACGCGTGCCGGTCTGCGCGATGCTGACGAGGGCGAGTTCGAGGATGTCGACACCTTCGATGACCTCGACGACTTCGATGCTCGCCCGCTTGACGAGCAAGAGCAGGAAGAGCTTCGCGACGCGATCCTCTCGATGCGTGACGACGAGCTCATCGCTCACGACGTCTGGTTCGTGGCGCTTGGCGCGTCCGAGCTCGATCATGCGGGCATGAAGTCGTTCCTGCGCGAGTACCGCTCCAAGATTCGTGGCGCGTTCCTCATCAACCTCGATTGCGTTGGCGCGGGCGACCTTACGCTCCTGACGAGCGAGGGCCAGAACAACGGCCGTAAGACCGACCGTAGGGTCATGCGCCTGCTGAGCAACATCGCGGAAGACCTGCACATTCCCATCCATCGCGCCTCCCACACGTGGGAAGACACCGATGCGACGCCCGCCATGCGCAAGTCGGTGCGCGCACTCACCATCATGGGCATGGAGGACGGCGTCGCCGCCCTGTCCCACACCTCTGAGGACACCGCCGACCTCGTCGATCCGGGCCAGGCAAGCTCCGTCACGGCGCTTCTGACCGAGCTCATCCGCAGGTCATAACACCACACGATCGTGTTGAAAGGGCGGCTGGTCTGAGGGCCAGCCGCCCTTTTCATGTCGCTATGCGCTATGGCGCTGCGAGCCGTGGCGCTCCTTCCGTGCGTCGAGGACGCGCAGAAGTCCGCCAAGACCCAGCGCGCAGGCCGCAACTACGAGGGCGGCACCAATCGGCAGCGCTACGTCTCCCGTCTTAGGCAACGATGACCTGGTGGTTGGCTTTGCGGGCGGCTGGTCAGGCGAGGGCGGCGTAGTGGGCTCATTGACCACAACGCTCTGTCCGCCGTCCGAGATGTCCTCGTGCGTGGCAATGATGACGTCCGTGTCAGCATTCATGAGCAGCTCAAACACCACCAGCTCACATTTGCCCAGCTCAGAGGCATCGATTTCGAAGCCAAGCGAAGCCTCGCCCGACGACGCCTCCGGTACGAGCGGCGCGCTTGCGGCAACGGGCTTTCCGCTCGCGTCGAGAAGCGGTCCAGCGTCGTTGCCGCGTTCGTCTCGCACGTGCACGACGCCCGAAATGAGGTAGTCCGCGCCTGGCTCGAGCCCCTCATAGAAGATCGTGTCAATAATGCGCTGGTCAGGCGCTGCGTCAAGCGTCTTCTTGCCATCTGACGAGGTGGCCAGGGTCTCAATGCGAGGGATGCTCAGAGACTGGTCGTCCGAGGACAGATCCTCATGAAACGCGACCAGCGAATCGCCATGATAGAGCCGCTCAAACACGGTTACCTCGGAACCGCAAAGCGCGGTCGCGTCGAAGGCAAAGGGCATCTCAATACTTCCGTCGGCCGCTTCGGGAGTAAACGAGAGTTCGGACTGGACGGGCTCTCCCTGTGTGAGCACGGGCTCGCCTGTGGTGCGGTTTACCAGCATGCCCTGCAGAACATACTCGGCGCCGGGAATAAGTCCCTGATAAGAGACGGTGTCGACAATGCCGGCATCGGCAGAACCCAGCAGCAAGTGGCTGCCATCAAGGGCGTTTGCCGCCACGGTCCTGATGCCAGGGATGGTGACCGACTGGGCCTCGTCCGTGATGTCGGCGTGCGTCGCAAGCTCGATGCCCTCATGCGAAAGCGACTCGAACGCCACCACGGTGTGTCCCTGCAGCAACGAACCGTCAAAGGTGAAGGTAACAGTGGCCGTGCCAGAGGACGCGTCGGGCGTCAGGCTGGTTTGCGAGGTGAGCGTCGTGCCGTCAGGGAGCACGACCGGCTCGTCGGTGGTCTTGTCCATGAGAGTGCCGGTCAGCTGGTACGTCTTGCCAGGAACCAGACCCTCATAGGTAACGGTATCGATGAGCTTCACTTGGCCTGTGCCAAGAACCTCGCTTGCGCCAGCGCCATCAGTCAGCTCGGTACCAATGCGCGGAATGGTCGCGCTTTGTTCGGTATCGCCAATGTCTGCGTGCTCTGCAAGCAGCCTCCCGTCAAGCCACAGCTCCTCAAAGGCAACCACGGTCTGACCACGCCACAGATCGGCGTCAAGTGCAAACGTAACGTCAACGCTTCCGCTCGGGGTACTCGGCGTAAAGGTAAGGCTGGTCGCAACCTCGTTGCCTTCCGCGTCGGTGAGCACGCCGCCGTCAGAGCCGTCTTCCGCAACAAGGTGCAGTGTTCCGCGCAGCTCATATTCTGTGCCGTCCGCCACGAGGTTGTTGAAGTAGACCGTATCGGCAAGCTGCCATTGGGCCCCGCCGTCAGATGACGACATCGTGGCGAGTGCCGTCTGCAAGGTGGGAAGCGGGTGGTCATCCACCGTGCCGCCATCAATTACCATGTGGTCGCGCGAGACCCTAATCTCAAAGCTGACCAGGTCAAAGCCCTCGTTGGCGGCGCATCGAAGCTCGCTTATGCGATACGTGTCATAGGGGAGTGCTCCCACGCTGTCATCTGGCTCAATGGTAACGTCGGTGCCGCCAGAGAACCAGATGCCTGCGGATGCATCGTAAGGGCTCTCGGGCACGCTCTCGACAATGGCGGAATCTTCGGGCAATTCGTCACCATCGTTGTCTACCGCCACCTCGCTAGCTTCTTCTGTGGCCAGCTCATCAGTCTCGTCTTCCACGGCATCTCCGTCAGGTGCCGGCTCAGCATCTGCCGGCGCAGCTTCCTCCTCCACAGACGCGGGCTGCGTGAGAAGCACGGGAGCGTCGGTCTCCTCCAGCCCGTCATTCGCGTTGGTCAGATAGCTGTGCGCGTTGAACTCTGCGCTGGTCGAGCACTGCCCGTTTTCGTCGGTCACGATCACATGGCGCTCACCGGTGGTAAGCGACTCGATGGCAAAGGGCACCCCTGCCATGCGCCGCATGCTCTGCCCGTCCACCTTCACAAATGAGAGGTCCCCACGTTTGACCTGGTCAGGCACCGAGTTATCCGCATCCGAAAGGTCCACCACGACGCCGTCTTCCCTAATCTGGAAGTCCATGCACCACGCGTCGCGGCCCGTAAGCTCATACCCCTCCGGTGCCTCAACCTCGTATGCCGCATACGAGCCATAGGGCAGCGTGTCTGCGCTCGTTTCTGCGCAACCGTTAGCTCCCGTGGTGAGCGTTGCCACCACAGAACCAGGCGTGTAGGTGGTTCCACCCACTACGACGGGCTGGTCACTGGTGAGCTCGATGGCAAGCACCGCGCCCTCAAGCCTCGCGCTGCCCTGCGCCACGTGATCAAGCCGCTGGGCGTCAACCTTGCCCAGCCTCACGCCTCCGCGAACGACGTCGTTAGGCACCAGAAACTGCGTGGACCCCGGCTGTTCTGACGAGCGGGTCGGCCCGCTCACCATGCGCTTCACCGTCTGAGACCCTTGCTGCTTAACAACAAAGCAGCAAGATTGCCCGCCGGCGAGGTAACCCTCGGGTGCTGCCACCTCGTCAATGGTGTACGTGCCCAGAGGAAGCACGGCGGTGCCATCAGCGTCGTGGTACAGCTCATCTCCCGCCACAACGTGCGCATCGTCAAGTGTCGCAGTTCCCTCCTGGTCGGTCTGGATGGTCCAGGTGCGCACCGCTTCGCCTGAGACGTCACCCGCGGTGTTGGCATAGCGCGTCACCACAAACTGCGCCCCTGCAAGCGAGGCGTCGCCCTGGGCCTGCGTCTCGTTGCCCAGCATCAGCATCTCGGAGTCGCACTTGCGCAGCAGAAGGCCAACGTCGGCAACAAGTGGCTGGTCAAGCACCTCGCCACCCGCTATGGCAGCCTTCTCAAGCGGCAGTACGTCCACCGTGTACGTCTCTTCGTTCTTCGCAAAGCCCGCCGGTGCCTTGGTTTCGCGCACGTAGTACGTGCCCTGGCTGAGCGAGGTTGCCTCCGCAGCGCCGTCGTCGCCCGTGGTCAGCACCGTCACCGGAGACGTGCAGGCCTCGTCCGAGTACAGCGTGTACTCGGCGCCCGCGAGGCTATAGCACGCGTCGTTGGTAGAAACGGAAGGTAGCGCAGATGCTTTGCTCAGCTGAACATCGCCTAGCTGAGGGACGCAAACGGCAAGCGGCTGGTACTCGCTTGACGAGGGCGCGTACACGCGCGAGCAGCCGCGCTCGGGCCCCGTGGCGCCCGCGGCAACCCAGCTCTCGGCAGCCGCATACAGCGCCTTCACCTGGCTGGAGAACCATGCGGGCATGGCGTCGCCCGATCCATACGTGGTCAGATACTGTTTGTCGTTGTGCATGATGGCCCACACGGCATAGCGCGCGGGTTCCCAGCCGTACTGCACGTCGTAGCCGCCCGTGCTGTGGTACAGCACGTAGTCAAGCATCAAAGGCCCTGAACTCCAGGTTGAGACCACGGTGCCATTAGGCGGCGGCGACACGCTGATAACCGTGCAGTATGCCTCCTGCCCGTCAAGCTGATGACGGTATTCCGTGCTGAGCGTCACGGTCTTTGGATCGGTGCCGCTGGTTGCCAGGGCCGTCGTAGAGCTGCAGGCAGCAGGCGCAAGTGCTTGCGTAACGGCAAGAAGCAGCGCTGCGGCAAACGCTTGCAACGCACGTTTGATTGCGTGCATGTGCGGCCCGCTCAGCTGCTGTGCGAAGGAAAGGTTCGTTCGTCCGGCATGCCCGGGGGCGCAGGGACGCCCTCCCTTCAAGGTATCGCCGCCAAGCAGCGCCGCGCGTGGCAGTTCGTAGCGCGCTCCGCCTTTGCGATCTCGTGCTCGGCGCGAGCGTTGTTCCTTGGGCTTCCAATACATCTCTTGCCTCCTCGTCCGTGTGGTGTCGGGCCAAAATGGCCGGGAGGAAGACCTTAGCGATGGGCGCTGGCAGAAACCTCTCATCCGCCTGCACGACAGTTGCACGACTCTGCCGGCATGTTCGTTTGGGTATGTGGCCTGCAGATGGGAGGCTTGGCAATGATTTGCGGGCACGTAAGTGTCCCAACCACGAGAAGTGGAGCTGTGATAGAATCTCCATGCATGCGGGTGTCGCCAAGTGGTAAGGCCCCAGCTTCCCAAGCTGGTATCCGCGGGTTCGAATCCCGTCACCCGCTCCAGAGCATCCCGTCGAGGCCCCGCGTGGGCCTCGCTTTGTTTTGCGCGTGGGTCGTTGCGCGTGAGCCGGCTATTGCAATATTGATGTGCCGTCAATGAAGATGCCGTCCGCCCGCATAGCGTGCGTCTAGCAACCGGTTTACTTGGGCATACTTTCCAAACGGACCAACATATCTGGCGGGCGTCCGCCGCATTTGAGGAGAACACCATGGGACATATGACTTCAGAGGAATGCCGTCGAGCTATCGAGGGGCTTTCTGACCAGATCGGCCGCTACGCCGAGCTCATCGTGCGCAAGGGCGGCGCGGTTCGCCCGGGTCAGGAAGTTGTGGTGCAGGCTCCCGTCGAGCGCGCGGACTTCGCGCGCCTGGTGGTCGACCGTGCCTACGCGGCCGGCGCTGGCCACGTAACCGTCATCTGGTACGACGACGCCATCTCGCGCCTCGAGTACGAAAACGTTGAGCTTTCGTACTTCCAGCACACGCCAGCGTGGAAGATCGCGCAACTCAACGGCCTCGCCGAGGCGGGCGCGGCGTTCATCTTCCTTGAGGGGAGCGACCCGTCGTCGCTGAAGGGCATCGACCCGGCCAAGCCCGCCGCGGCTTCGCGTGCGCGCAACAGCGAGTGCCGCGCATTCCGCGACGGCATGGACTTTGGCCGTAACGTGTGGACCATCGCGGGCGTGCCTGTGGCCGCTTGGGCCACGCAGGTGTTCGAGGGCCTGTCCACTGACGAGGCCATCTACCGCCTGTGGCTCGCCATCCTTGAAACGGCGCGCTCGGCCGGCGAGGACCCGCAGCAGGAGTGGGAGACCCACAACGCCGCGTTTGAGAAGAACAAGCGCTTCCTGAACGACAACGCGTTTGACCACTTGCGCTACAGCTCCAAGAACGGCACCGATCTGACGGTGGGCCTCAACCAGGGCCACATTTGGGAGGGTGGCGCCGCGCGCACCGTTGACGGCACGGTCTTCTTCCCCAACATCCCCACCGAGGAGGTGTTCACCACACCCGACCGCATGCGCGTCAACGGCATCGTGTACTCTGCGCTGCCGCTGGTTCACGCTGGTCAGGTGGTGCGTGACTTCTGGCTGCGCTTTGAGAACGGTGCCGTGGTGGATTACGATGCAGCGCAGGGCAAGGAGGTGCTGCGCCACATTCTGGAGACGGACGAAAACGCTGTGCGCCTGGGCGAGTGCGCGCTTATCTCCAAGAACACGCCCATTCGTGAGACGGGCATTCTGTTCTACGACACACTCTACGACGAGAACGCGAGCTGCCACCTGGCGCTGGGCATGGGCTTCCCGGAGTGTCTTGATGGCGGGCTCGAGATGGACAAGGACCAGCTTATTGCCCATGGTGTGAATCAGAGCGCGACGCACGTTGACTTCATGGTCGGCTCCGACGACCTCTGCGTGACCGGCGTGAAGGCCAATGGTGAAGAGGTGCCTGTATTCCTGAATGGCCAGTGGGTTTGGGAGAACGAGTGAGGTAATATATAGGACTGCGGGCCCTTAGCTCAGTTGGCAGAGCAGGGGACTTTTAATCCCAAGGTCGTGGGTTCGAACCCCACAGGGCCCACCACGTAAAATCGCAGGTCAACGTCTCAGCGCGTTGGCCTGCTTTCTTGTGTACACCTCGCGCGCGCACCCCCTGTACACCTCATGGTACTTTTGAGCCCTTTTTGGCCTCTGGGGTGCCGTTTCACCACCCCATGGGCATTTGGTCGAAAGTGCAGCTTGCGGGCCTCGTAGGGGCTTAGAACGTCCCTAAACGCGGCCCTGTAGACGGCAAAGCGCCCCACGCGGGCAGACGCGGGGCGCTTGCGTGGGATGCCAACCCACCTAGTAATCTCTATTGTACACCGTGAGGGGGTCACGATTTGCGATACCCCTCCCATTTTGAAGAGCATATCGGGGGGAATTGACTGCTGGCCGCCTGTGCTGTGTGCATCGCCAGAGCCTTTGTGATTGTCACCCCATACGGGTGGGCGTCGCGCTGCAATCGTCCTGCGCGAAGCCATGTCCGGCGATGGCGTCGATAATGCCGTGTGCGTCGAGAAGGTCGAGCGCCGCGCTCGCCGTCACCCTGACGTGGCTCGCGCTGTAGCACAGCGTTGCCGCCACCTCTGCCCACGTCATGC
>DJXA01000077.1:0-2981 GCA_002449555.1 Atopobiaceae bacterium UBA7016
AGCCGGTCGGGCTCACCGCTCAGCTTGTCGAGCCTTCTTGTGATGGCGTCATAGCGCTTCTTCAACTCACGACGCTCCGCGTTTGTCAACCTACTTGATACTTTTTCTACATTGTCGAAACTTGGTTGAGTAGTGGAAGCTTCAGTCGAGGTCGAGACTTTTGTGCGATTCTCAACCGAACCTTGAGGGTTCTGTTGTTTCAGCAGCTCAAGGTACTCGTCCACCCCACCAGGCACATGTCTCAAGTGACCGTCAAGCAGGGCAAACTGGTCATCCGTCACGCGCTCCATCAGGTAGCGGTCGTGACTCACGAGCAGCAAAGTGCCAGGCCAGGTGTCAAGCAGGTCCTCCATCACGGCCAGCATATCGGTGTCAAGGTCGTTGCCGGGCTCGTCCAACACCAGCACGTTTGGCTCGCTCATCAGCACGCACATAAGGGCAAGGCGCCTGCGCTGCCCGCCCGAGAGTGACTTGATGAACGTGGGAAAGTCGCGCCGCTCAAACCCCATGCGCTCAAGCAGCTGCTCAGGCGACTGCTCCTTGCCGTCAACCACATAGCGGCGCTTGAAGGTACCCAACAGCTCGGATACGCGCCACTCGTCGCGCTCCCCCAGCGACTCAAGTTGCTGCGACATGAACCCAAACTTGACGGACTTGCCAATCTTCACGTAGCCGGAAGACGGCAGCAGCTTGCCCGTCATCGTCCGCAAAAGCGTCGACTTACCCGCGCCGTTCTCGCCCAAAATGCCGTAACGGTCGCCCGGCCCGATAAGCCAGGAAATGCCGCTCAGCACCTCGGAATCGCCGTAGCGCACCGACACGTCCTTCATCTCGATGACCTGCTTGCCCAGGCGGCTCACGGCCATGCGCTTAAGCTCGATGGAGTTGCGCAGTGGCGGGTCGTTGGCGATAAGCGCGCGGGCCGCCTCCACACGGAAGCGCGGCTTGCTCGTACGGGCCTGCGCACCGTGTGCCAGCCAGTTGAGCTCCTTGCGCAGCGTGTTTTGGCGCCGCTCCTCAATCACCGCCGCCTGCCGCTCGCGCTCGACGCGCTGCTGGATGTAGGCCGAATAGCCGCCCTCGAAGGGGTCGATCACGCCGTCGTGCACCTCCCACATGTTGAGGCACACCTCGTCAAGGAACCAACGGTCGTGCGTAACCAACAGCAGCGCCCCCACACCTGGCTGAAAACGCCGCTTCAGGTGCTCGGCAAGCCACGTAATGGCAGAAAGGTCGAGGTGGTTGGTGGGCTCGTCCATGAGAAGCACGTCCCACGAGCCAACCAGCACGCGCGCGAGGTCGCACCGCCTGCGCTGGCCGCCCGACAGCTCACCCACGCGCGCATCCCACGGCACGTCGCCCACAAGCCGCTCAATGATGGCGCGCGTGCCGGCGTCCGACGCCCACACGTACTCAGGCACGTCGCCCACCACCGCGTGCGCCACCGTCTCGTCGTCAGAAAAGCCATCATCCTGGCCGAGCATACCCACGGTAATGCCGCCGCGGTACGTAATGGTGCCACCGTCAGGCTCAAGCTCGCCCGAAAGCACGCGCAGCAGCGTGGACTTGCCGTCGCCGTTGCGGCCGACGATGCCGATGCGGTCGCCCTCGTTCACGCCAAACGACTGCTCGACCAGTACGGGCTTGCCAGGCCACTCGTGGCTCACGCGCTCGCAGCCAATGAGGATTCCCACTACGCCTCAACCCCTTCAAGTGCGCCTGCGCTGTCGGACGGCGCCTCGCCGGCAAACGACCGCAGCAGCGCAATCTCACGTCGATACCCCTCCATGCCGCCGGGGGTCTCAAGAATCATCGGCAGGCCCTTCAGCAGCGGATGGTTCACCACCGTGCGAAACGCCTCCAGCCCAATATGGCCCTCGCCCAGGCACGCGTGGCGGTCTTTGTGCGCCCCGAGCGGGTTCTTGGAGTCATTGAGGTGCAGTGCCTTGAGGCGTCCAAGCCCCACCACGCGGTCGAACTCGTCGAGCACCTCGTCCAGAGCCCCGGCCACATCGTAGCCGGCGTCCCACACGTGGCACGTGTCCAGACAGACGCCCATGGCCTCGTCGTGCGTCACGCCGTCCAGAATGCGCGCGAGCTCCTCAAAGCTGCGCCCCACCTCGCTGCCCTTACCGGCCATAGTCTCAAGCAGCACCACGGTGGCCTGCCCGGGCACCAGCACCTCGTTCAGCCCGGCACAGATCAGCTCGATGCCAACGTCAGCACCTTGCTTCACGTGGCTGCCCGGATGGAAGTTGTAGTAGTTGCCGGGCAACGACTCCATGCGCTCCAAGTCTCCGGCCATCGCGCGCCGCGCAAATGCCACGGTATCCGCGTTGGCCGAGCACAGGTTCATAGTGTACGGCGCGTGAGCAACCAGCTTGCCGAAGCCGTGGGCCTGCAGGATGTCACGCAGACCGGACACGTCATCGGGGTCAAGCGCCTTGACGTTGCCCCCGCGCGGGTTGCGCGTGAAGAACGCGAACGTCGTGGCGTCCAACGAGACCGCCGTCTCGCCCATCGCGGTATAGCCATCGCTCGTTGAGAGGTGACACCCCACCGCCAACCGCTCGCTTGTCATAGGCCTGCACTCCCCTCGTCGCCATTCACAAGGACTCATCTTACCATGCGAGCCTGTGGCGCCCCCTCCGTGCATGAACGGTACAATCTTGGTATCGCAGTCCGAAAGGAGTGTATATGACACGGACAAAGCGTCTTATCGCCATCGTGATGTGCGCCCTCGCGCTCGCGCTGGCGCTTCCCACCACGGCCCGCGCGGATGACTACGACCTCGCGTCCACGGGCGTGGCGGCCACCGTCGGCACGGACGGGTCCCTCACGGTGACCGAGACCCGCACGGTGGGCTTTGATGGCAACTTCCACGGCTTCTATTGGCAGATCCCGACGGGTGACGGCTCGCTGGGGCCGGTTACCTGCACCGTGAGCGAAGCGGGCGAGGTCGACGCGGACGGCGTGCAGCA
>DJXA01000077.1:3140-6081 GCA_002449555.1 Atopobiaceae bacterium UBA7016
TCCGAGCGCGTGGACGTGCACTTTGACCTTACCGACAGCGAGGGAACGTTCTACGTCACCTACGTGCTGCAGGGCGCCGTGGCGCGCTGGCAGGATACGGGCGAGCTGTACTGGAAGTTTGTGGGCGACCAGTGGGACCGCGCCTCGAACGACGTAGCTGCCGCGGTGTACTTTGCGGGCGCGCCCGAGGGCACCAAGGTGACCGCGGGCGAGAACCTGCGTGGTTGGCTGCATAACCGCTCGGCTATCGGTACGATCGACGTGCCTTCTGGCGTCGTGCGCGCGTGGGATGACCTCAGCGGTGGCGACCCGGGCACCGTCAACGTCAGCATGGACCACGTGCCCGAGGGCGAGTTTGGTGAGGTTCGCGTGGCGTTTCCCGCGGAATGGCTGCCAGACATGGACGCCAGCGACACCGCGCGCCTCGGCGCCATCCTGGATGAGGAAGCCAAGTGGGCCGAGGACACCAACGCCCGCAAAGGGCAGGCGCGCCTCATCGCCACCATCGAGCAGTGGGTGCTGACCGCGCTGGCCGTCCTCACCGCCGGCATAAGCGCCCGCGCCTTTGTCTCATATCGCGCCACGCATCGCGCGCACTTTGACGACAAGTACTTCCGCGACGTTCCCACCGACGACCACCCCGCCGTCCTGCACTACGTGGAGACGGGCGGTGCCGGCGAGGGCCCAGACTTTACCGCAACGCTCATGCGCCTCTCTGACCAGGGCGTCATTCGCCTTGAGAAGGCCACGTACCTCAGGAAGCGCCTCATGGGCTCACCCAAGCAAGAGGAGGACTGGCGTCTCACGCTCATCCCCGCTCGCGCCGCCTTGGTCAAAGACCCCATCGACAAGGCGACCCTCGACTTCGTCTTTGGCTACGTGGCCCCGCGCGCGCAGAGCTTCTCTGACGGCAACGAGCGGCCTGAGAATACGGTGCTGATGTCGGACTTCGAGCGCGTGGCGGCCAAGGACGAGGATCGCTACAGCAACTACCTCGACCTCTGGAAGGAGGCCGTGCGGGAGCAGGTGACCGCGCGTGGCCCTTGACATAGACGAGGGCGCGAACGTGCCCAGGTCGCTCGAGATCATGGGGCTCATCGACCTCGTGGCCATCGTCATCACCGTGGGGCACCTCTTCTTCTTTACCGAGACCCTGACCATGGTGGGGCGGCTTCCGTACGTTGTGGTGCCCCTCGTGCTCCTGGTCATCTCGCTGGTCGTGGGCTTCAGCCTAGTGGTGAGCCTTCCCGCGCGCTCGGCGGAGGCCGTTGAGGTCAGGGCTAAGCTGGAGGCCTTGAAGCGCTGGCTGAAGGAATTCACCCGTCTTGAGGAGGCCGTGCCCACGGACGTCGTGTTGTGGAACAAGCTGCTGGTCATGGCCGTGATTCTGGGAGTTTCTGACCGCGTGATCGAGCAGCTGCGTCTGGCGCTTCCGCAGATCATGGAGGACGCGGCCTTCTCGCATAGCGCCATGTGGTGCGACCCCGGCATGGGCAGCCGCTCCCCGGCAAACGCCATTTCGAACGGCTTCTCCTCGGCCTCAAGCGAGGCAAGCTCCAGCGGCTCGGGCGGCGGCGCCTCTTCCGGAGGCGGCGGTGGTGCCGGCGGCGGAGGTGGCGGCGCGTACTAGCCACATCAGCCTTCTAAGCAACTTCTGCCCTGGCCCGATGTTGCACGATGCAACATCGGGCCAGGGCAGAAGTTGCTTAGAAGGCTGATGTTTAGGCGACCATGATGGCGCAGACGCGGTCGAGAATGGCGTCGGCCACCTGCTCGAGCGGAAGCGTCTCAAGGTGCTCGACACCGTCGGCCGACACAAACGAGATGCGGCTCGTGTCGGCACCGAAGGTGGAATCGGGCCGCGACACGTCGTTTGCCACGATGAGGTCGCACCCCTTCTTGGCGAGCTTCTTCTGCGCGTAGGCAATGAGGTCGTTGGTCTCGGCCGCAAAGCCGACCACCACCTGGCCTGAGTCCTTCATCGCGGACAGCGCGGCCAGAATGTCCTTGGTCTCCACCAGCTCGATGACGTCGATCTGCTCGATGCCCTTCTTCAGCTTGTGGTCCGCCGGATGCTTGGGCGTGTAGTCCGCCACCGCGGCCGTGCAGATGGCGCAGTCGATGCCCTGACCAAAGCGGCTGGTAGACGCGTCGTACATCTCGGCTGCGGACGTCACGCGCACCACGTCAACGCCCTCGGGCGCGGCCAGCGACACCGGCCCCGAGACGATGGTGACCTTCGCCCCGCGCTCGGCCGCGCGACGCGCGATGGTGTAGCCCATCTTGCCCGTGGAGGCATTGGCGATGAAGCGCACCGGATCGATGGCCTCGTGCGTAGGACCAGCCGTGATGAGGAACGACCACCCGTCAAGGTCGCGCACCGGCTCCTCGACGACGAATGCACCGCCCGAGGCAGCTGCGGCTGCGCGCAGGGCAGCCAGGATGTCCGCAGGGGCACCCGCAGCCTCAACCTCGACGACAGGAGCCTCAACCGCCTTACCCTCACCTTGAGCCTGAGGCTCCGCAGAACCCTCAAGTACGCCAAGCGCCGCCGCAACGATGTCCTCCACGTCGGCCAGCTTGCCCGAGCCCACGTCTCCGCAGGCAAGGCGCCCCTCGGTAGGCATGACGAAGCGCACGCCGCGCTCCCCCAGCGTCTTGACGTTGGTCTGCGTGGCGGGATTAGTCCACATGTGCACGTTCATGGCGGGCGCAACCAGCACGGGGCACGCGGCAGCCAGCAACGTAGCCGACACCAGGTCATCCGCCAGCCCAGCCACCATCTTGGCCATCACGTTGCCCGTCGCGGGCACAACAACCACGAGGTCAGCCCACTCGGCCAGCGTGATGTGCGGAATCGCCGACTCGGGGTACCCATACAGGCTCGTGGCCACGGGATGCCCCGACAGTGCCTCAAACGTGACCTCGCCCACAAAGCGCG
>DJXA01000008.1:0-592 GCA_002449555.1 Atopobiaceae bacterium UBA7016
GGGTCGCCCATAGGGGCGTACTTCACCAGGGTCACGCGGGTGCCCGGAATGACGCCCATATCAAGAAAGTGCTGGCGCAGTGCGCCCTCGCCGCCTACGCTCGTGACGACGCAGCTCTCGCCGACCCCAAGCTGGGCCAGCGTCATGCCATCTTGGTTCATGTTGCTCTCCAAATGCTGTGCGCCCTCCGTTCCCCCGCGGAAGGCGACTTGCATGCATAAGCATACGCCATAGCAGGCACGGGAACACCGCAAACAAAAAGTGAACCACCGAACCAAAGGGTCCGACCCTTCTGGTGCGGTGGGAAGGGCCTGCTGCACCACAAGGGTCGGACCCTCGTGGTGCAGTTGCGCGTACGAATAAAGGGGCCGCCGCGTTTCCGCGACGACCCCTCCGAGTCGAAAAGCCAAGCAGCAAGCGAAGCTTACTTCTTGAGGGCCTCCTCGACGGCCACGGCGCACGCCACGGTGCAGCCGACCATCGGGTTGTTGCCCATGCCGATGAGGCCCATCATGTCGACGTGCGCAGGCACGGACGAAGAGCCAGCGAACTGGGCGGAGCTGTGCATACGGCCCATGGTGTCGGTCATGCC
>DJXA01000008.1:662-10454 GCA_002449555.1 Atopobiaceae bacterium UBA7016
TGGTGTCGGTCATGCCGTAAGAGGCAGGGCCGGCGTGCATGTTGTCCGGGTGCAGCGTACGGCCGGTGCCGCCACCGGAAGCGACGGAGAAGTACTTCTTGCCAGCCAGCGTGCGCTCCTTGAAGTAGGTGCCCGCAACCGGGTGCTGGAAGCGCGTCGGGTTGGTGGAGTTACCGGTAATGGAGATGTCAGCGTTCTCGTGCCACATGATGGCAACGCCCTCGCGGACGTCGTCGGCGCCGTAGCAGTTAACGGCAGCGCGTGGGCCATCGGAATACGGAATCTTCTGGACAACCTCAAGCTCGCCGGTGAAGTAGTCGAACTTGGTCTGGACATAGGTGAAGCCGTTGATGCGGGCGATGATCTGGGCGGCGTCCTTGCCGAGGCCGTTCAGGATAACGCGCAGCGGCTTCTTGCGGGCCTTGTTGGCGTTGTTGGCGATGCCAATGGCGCCCTCAGCGGCAGCGAAGGACTCGTGGCCAGCCAGGAACGCGAAGCACTCGGTGTCCTCACCAAGCAGCATGGCGCCCAGGTTGCCATGGCCCAGGCCAACCTTGCGGTCCTCGGCCACGGAGCCGGGGACGCAGAAGGCCTGCAGGCCAATGCCGATGGCGGCAGCGGCGTCGGATGCGTTGGCGACGCCCTTCTTCACGGCAATGGCGCAGCCAAGGGTGTAAGCCCACTTGGCGTTCTCAAATGCGATGGACTGGATGTCCTCAGTGATCTCGTAGGGGTTGAAGCCAAGATCGGTGCAGATCTTCAGGGCTTCCTCGAGGTCGGCGATGCCATACTCGGCGAGCGTCTTGTTGATCTTGTCAATGCGGCGCTCGTAACCTTCGAACGAAACTGCCATGTGTATACGCCTCCCTTTCTCTACTCAGCGCGCGGATCGATGACCTTGGCGGGGTTGTCCCACTGACCATAGCGGCCCATGGCGCCGTCAACGGCGGCCTGCGGGTCGGTGCCCTTCTTGAGGGCGTCAGTGAACTTGCCGAGGTTGAGGAACTCAAAGCCGATGATCTCGTTGTTGTCGTTCAGGGCAAGACGGGTGATGTAGCCCTGGGCGAGCTCGAGATAACGGGCGCCCTTGAGAGCGGTGCCGTAGGTGGTGCCGACCATGGAACGGAGGCCCTTGCCGAGGTCGTCAAGGCCAGCGCCGATGGGCAGGCCGTCCTCGGAGAACGCGGTCTGGGTGCGGCCGTAGACGATCTGCAGGAAGAGCTCGCGCATAGCAACGTTGATGGCGTCGCACACGAGGTCGGTGTTGAGAGCCTCAAGAATGGTCTTCTTGGGAAGGATCTCGGCGGCCATGGCGGCAGAGTGGGTCATGCCCGAGCAACCGATGGTCTCGACGAGGGCCTCCTCAATGATGCCCTTCTTGACGTTGAGGCTCAGCTTGCAGGCACCCTGCTGGGGCGCGCACCAGCCGATACCATGCGTGTAGCCGGAGATGTCCTCAAGCTGCTTGGCCTGGACCCATGCACCCTCCTCGGGAATGGGCGCAGGCCCGTGGTATGCACCCTTGGTCACGGGGCACATACGCTCGACGTCTGCTGAGTACTGCATGTATTGCTCCTCTCCAAAAACTCGGCACACCGACATCTTGCCGGTGCGACTTTACGCAGCTCCACGCTGCGATTTCCCAAACGGACGTTTGGATTCCGCTGCCTAGACGACGCGTTTGCGTATAAAAACATGCGCTTTGTGCAGCCTACGGCCACGGTTTCCCATAACTCCGACAAGTCTACTCCATGTGATGCCGCCCGAAGGGGGCTCGCCATTCGGCAATCGGGCGAGTGGAGGATACAATGTGCTGAGTCGACGCAAAATGAGGAGGAGACATGGCATATCCGTACGAGCTTGACTGGGTCCGTCTGCCACTCGAGGGGGCGCACAACGTTCGCGAGCTTGGTGGGTATCCCGTGGCCGGTGGAGGGCGGACGCGCTATCACCGGTTCCTGCGCTCTGACGGGCTCAGCGGCTTGACGCCGGCCGACGTCGAGTTTCTGCATGCGTATGGCGTGCGCCTGGTGCTTGACCTACGCGACCCCGACGAGGTGGAGATGAACCCCGACGTCTCGCTGGGTGACGACGTGGCGATGGCCAACGTGCCGCTGCTTGACGTGGACATCTCGGACAAGGAGGCGCTGGAGAGGCGCTTTGCCGCCGAGACGCCTACCTACGAGTTCTTCTATGACATGGTGCTCTCAAAGAAACCGCAGCTCGCACGGTGCTTCCGCCTGATTGCCGAAGCTCCTAAGGACTGCTGCGTGCTCTTCCACTGTGCCGTGGGCAAGGATCGCACGGGCATTCTGGCCATGCTGCTGATGGCGCTCGCCGGTTGCGACAAGTGGGACTGCGTCGCAAACTACGTGCAGACGCGTGCGAACCTCATGCGCCACGACTGGTATGTGGCCTACTGGGAGCGCAATGACCCGCGCGACCCGCTGAACGACTCGCCCGCGCACGCGATGGAGTTCACCTGGGACCAGGTGGAGGCGGCAGGTGGCGTCGAGGCCTTTCTGCGTGACTGCGGCGTGACGGATGACGAGCTGGCGGCGGTGCGGGACCATCTGCTTGCATAGGAGCCGAACGCGTCATCGTATGCGCCGCTGAGGTGCCACTTGGCGCTTTGGCGCGATACCCTGCTGCGTTGTCGCTGGGGATTTGCTTAGAATGGGTGCGACATGGCTTTGTGCCAACGGCACCGTCAGAGAGGGGTCATCATGGCCAACACCGATATCGCGACGACACTCGTCAAGTTCCTTGCAAGCAACCCGCAGCTCATCACGCAGTTCCTGAACCATCCCTACAGCACCACCCAGCAGGCAACCGGCTCCAACGTGCAGCTCTCCCAGACCGACATGAGCGAGGTCGTCACGGCTGCCGCCGCCATGTCCACCGGCAACAACGTCGACTTCTCCAACCTCTCCAGCGTTGCCGCCCAGCTGCTCTCCCAGAACGGCAACAGCGTCCACCAGCTGACCAACGCCCTGTTTGGCACCGCGCAGCAGGCGCAGGCAACTCAGGCTGCAGGCGGTCAGTCTTCCGGCCTGAACCTGGGCACGTTGGTTAACCTCGCTGGCGCGCTGATGGGCGCTAGCAGCCCCAAGCCGCAGACGGGCGCGAGCCTCGTTGACCTCTCTGACGGCTTCGACGTCAAGGACGCCATCGGTCTGGCAAGCCTCTTCCTGGCCAACAAGAAGTAAGAAATCCTTTCGTAAGTTGAGGCGGGGCTGGCTTCGGTCGGCCCCGCCTTCCTTATCTGAACGTTGGAGGTGGACATGGGCATCATCAGCTTCCTCAAGAAGTTCTTCTCCACGCCCGTGCGTTATCGCTCACGCCCGGACGGCCTGCGCATTTTGGATGTCCCCTCCGGTGAGAACGTGCGCGAGCTGGGCGGATATCAGGCGTTGGGTGGCATCACGCGGCGGCACCGCTACGTGCGCTCTGGCTCCACCGACTACCTGTATGACAGCGATGCACGCAAGCTCGAGAACTATGGCGTGACGCACGTGCTCGATTTGCGCGGCAACTTCGAACGTCCGGCGCAGACGTGCCACTTTGCCCATCGCGCGGGTGTCCGCTGGGTCAACGTGCCGCTCTTTGGCTACGACATCTCCGATCCAAAGCTGCGTCACTCCTCCGAAGACGAGTTCGCCGACTACCTGGTGGAGAGCTACCTCACGATGCTCGCCAACCACACCGCCATCAGGAACATCATTGAGTTTCTGGCCAACGTGCCAGAAGGGGAGTGCGCGCTCTTTCACTGTGCGGCAGGCATGGACCGCACGGGCATTACGGCCATGCTGCTGCTTGGCGCGGTTGGCGTGGGCCGCACGCAGATCATCTGTGATTACGCCTATTCGTTTGGCAGCATCGCCGAGGTTGACCGTGCCGCTACCGATCCTGACTATGACGGCGAAGATACGTGGAACAGCATCCATTCGCGTATGAGCACCATGGCGACGGTGTACGACACGCTGGTAGCGGGTTATGGCACGGTGAGCGACTACCTGCTGGCGTGTGGCGTGCCGGCCGAGACGCTGCAGACGCTGCGCGAGCGCTTCGTGGAGCCGACGCCTGCGGAGGCAGACGCGTAGCTACTGCTCAGAGCCGCCCCAGAACGCCTCGTCGTGCGCTGCGGAGATGCGGGCGCGCTGAATGGCCAGCACAAACATGACGAGCGTGAAGACGAGGCCGCCTGCCGACATGGTGGGGTCGTCAAGCGAGAGGCACACGTCGTAGATGCCGTGGATGAGCATGGGCACGATAAGCGCGAGCGACAGGTAGAGCGACCTCATCTCGCCGTGGCCGAGGATGCCGTTGCGATGGGCGAGGCCATAGTAGTAACCCATGAACACACCGCAGACGCAGTGCAGGGGCACCGAGAGCAGGGCGCGCGTAACGGCGACGGTTATGCTGCCGGTCAGAAACACGTAGACGATGTTCTCGATGGTGGCAAAGCCCAGCGACGCCATGACGCCGTAGACGATGCCGTCAAAGGTGTAGTTGAACTCGGGCTCGTTGCGGATGGAGTTCAGCGCAAAGAACTTGCAGGTCTCCTCAACGAAGGGCACGAGCACGAGAAACATGGCGATGCTTTGGGCGGTGGCAGAGATCTGTTCGGGGATGAACCCCTGGCCGACAGCCTCCAAGATGGCTGCGGGCGCGCAGCTGAGGCATCCCAGCAAGAAGACCTTCCAAAGGAGCCGCGCGGGTTCGCGGTCGACCTTGTCGAGGTCAAGGATGCGTTTGCTGAGGATACCTGAGGGCAGGATGGCGGCCCATAGAAGCGCTCTAAACATGTGAGGTCCCTACTGATGGAGGATAGACGTTGCACAGCGTAGCAGATTGTGGGCATTGTTTCGTTCTCGCAACCCTTTGAGCAGGTCAGGGGCGCATGTGCCATAGTGACATGCACATTGACGAGGCGCCTAGACCACGGCGCCGACCTGAGAGGAATGCATTATGAGCCGCAAGATCGCCATCTTCGACACCACGCTTCGCGACGGGGAGCAGTCCCCCGGCGCCTCCATGAACACCGAGGAGAAGCTTATTGTGGCCCGTCAGCTTATCCGTCTGGGCGTTGACGTTATCGAGGCGGGCTTCCCCATCTCCAGCCCTGGTGACTTCCGCTCGGTGCAGGAGGTTGGCCAGCTTGCTGGTGATTCGTGCGTGGTCGCGGCGTTCTGTCGCGCGCGCACCGAGGACATCGACCGCGCCGCCGAGGCCCTCATCACGGCCAAGCGCCCCCGCATCGTTACGGGCCTGGGTGTCTCCGCCATCCACCTGAACGACAAACTGCACATGACCGAGGACGAGTGCGTCGCGTGCGCTACTGAGGCTGTCAAGCATGCTCGCTCGCTCGTTGACGACGTGGAGTTCTTCGCCGAGGATGCCGGCCGTGCCGACGTGGACTTCCTGGTGCGCGTGGTGCAGGCTGCCGTTGACGCCGGCGCTACCGTCATCAACCTGGCTGACACTACGGGCTACTGCATGGTTGACGAGTGGGGCAAGAAGGTCAAGGCCGTGGCCACGCAGGTCAAGGGCATCGAGAACGTGACCCTGTCCGTGCACACGCACAACGACTTGGGCCTGGCTACCGCGCTGGCGCTCGAGGGTGTGCGCAACGGCGCTACGCAGGTCGAGTGCACCATCAACGGCCTGGGCGAGCGCGCCGGTAACTCCGCGCTCGAAGAGGTCGTCATGGCCATCAAGATGCATGGCGATGCGCTGGACGCCCACACCGACATCAAGACCACCGAGATCATGCGCACGAGCCGCCTGGTCAGCCGCGTTACGGGCATGACCGTGCAGGCCAACAAGTCCATCGTGGGTGCCAACGCGTTCGCGCACTCATCGGGCATCCACCAGGACGGCGTGCTCAAGGCACGTGCGACCTACGAGATCATGGACCCGGCCTCGGTGGGCGCCGTGGGCTCTGAGATCATTCTGTCTGCCCGCTCGGGCCGCGCCGCGCTGCGCCACCGTCTGGATGACCTGGGCTACAGCTTTGCTGACGACGAGTTTGAGGCCATCTACGACCTCTTCATTGAGATGGCTGACCAGAAGAAGGAAGTCTACGACGAGGACCTGGAGTCCATCATCCAGGAGCGCCAGCGTGACGTTGCCGCCGTCTACACCCTGAACGCCCTGCAGATCCAGTGCGGCGACCCGCTGGTTCCCACGGCCGTTGCCACCATCACTGACGAGGTGGGCGTCAAGCACGTGGTCAGCGCCACCGGCACCGGCCCCGTCGACGCTGCGTACAAGGCTATCGACCGCGTGGTGGCCGTCCATGGTGACCTGGCCGAGTTTGCCGTCAAGGCCATCACCCGCGGCATCGACGCCATCGGCGAAGTCACCGTGCGCGTCACCGCCGACGACGGCATGATCTACACCGGCCGAGGAGCCGACAACGACATCATCGTGTCCTCCGCAAAGGCGTACGTGAACGCGATCAACCGCATGATCCAGACCTCGCGTTCGCGCGACGGACGATAGCGGAGATACTCCTGCAACTAAGCGGCCCCGCCCCTCTTATCAGGCTCAGCGCACGCAGTGCGCCGCTTCGCGAATCGCCTGATAAGAGGGGCGGGGCCGCTTAGTTGCAGGAGTATCGTAGAATCGTGGTATTGCGAGCGGGAGGTCTGGATCATGCGGTTGAGTCGATCACGTTTGGCCATGCTACGGTGTCTCATTTCCTGCTGGATGGTTTTCTTTTTTGCGGCTCCCACGTTGGCTGTGGCTCGGTCGTTGGATGTTGTGACGGTTGTTGTTGACGCAACGGTGAGGGCCAATGGGTCTGTTGGGGTTGTTGAGCAGCGGACTTATGACGTGCATGGGGCTTTTGAGGGCATGTATTGGGATGTGCCTGAGGGGTTGTATGAGGGGCGTGAGGTTGCTGCTGACGTTGCTTGGGTTGGGGCTCTGTCTGATGGCAAGCAGGTTTTGCTTGAGGAGGGGGCGGATGGTGCGCCCGGCACGTATGCGCTGACTGACGAGGGCGATTATCTGCGGTTGAAGATCTTTTGGCCCGTTGAGGACGAGACCGTTACGATTCAGGTCTCGTACGAGCTCTCCAACTTGGCTTCTCGGTGGGCTGATGTGGGCGAGCTGTATTGGCAGTATGTGAAGGCGGACCCAGCATCTGAGGGGGAGTGGCAGAACGTTTCTTGCACGGTGCACCTGCCGATGCCTGACGGGACTACTGTCAGCCCTGGCGACAACGTGCGCGCATGGGGACACGGGCCCCTTGATGGCGAGGTGCGCTTTTCGGGAGAAGCGGTCGAGTACTTCTCGCCAGGGGTGGGGAGCGCAGAGTTTCTTGAGGCTCGCGTCGTCTTTCCCGCTGAGTGGTTGAATGAAGCTCAGGTAGCTGGCGAGGCGCGGCTTGAGAGCATCTTGGCCGAGGAAGAGCAGTGGGCCAAGGACGCCAATGCTCAGCGCCTCAAAGCTCGCTTGATTTCGTATGGGTACCCAGGTGTGATGGTGGTGCTGTCTTTGGGCAGCGCCGCCGTGGCGAAGTGGTATGAGGAGCGCGGCCGCAAAAAGACCCCAAAGGCAGAGTTTAGCGAGAAGTATTACCGCGACGTTCCCACTAACGACCACCCTGCCGTGCTGGGCATGCTGTATCGCGCGGGCAGGCCTGAGGGAAAGGACTTTGCGGCTACGTTGATGTGCCTGACCGATCAGAAGCGCATATCGCTTGACGACGTGTGGCATGACGTGGCCACCATGCGTGGCGGCACCAAACGAGAGCATGACTGGAGGCTGCTGCTTCATGATGCGGTGCAACCGCGGGGCGTTGACCGGTGGTATGGCGGCAAGAAGATTAACGATGCCGCCTATAGCTTCCTGCGCGATGTGATTGCCGACAAGCACAAGCACGTTATTGATCAGTCGCTCATAGGCGCGTCGGGTGAGCCGTACGTGCTGATGTCATTCTTCGATGAGGTGGCCGAGACGTGGCCAGACGCGTACTCAAAAGGATATAGCGCCTGGTCAGATGCGGTGAGGGCGGCCTACGCCGCGCGAGAGTTTGAGAAGGATGTCGAGAGTGACAAGCTGATGCCCGGGGTGTTGGGGCTCGCCGACTTTGTCGTGGCGGTTGTGATGGGAATCGCGGGCATCTTTCTTGGGGTGCCAAATCTCTGGCTCTGCATCGCGATCATCGCATGCTTTGGCGCGGGCATCTTCATCATCATGAGTGACGAAGAGCTTCCTGCGGTCATTTTCTCGCAGGAGGCCGTCGAGATACAGGCCAAGCTGGAGGCGCTGAAGCGCTGGCTTTTGGGCTTTACGCGCATTGAGGAGGCCATTCCCTCCGACGTGACGCTGTGGAACCGTTTGCTGGTGATGGCAACCGAGCTGGACGTAGCTGACAAGGTGGTTGAGCAGCTGAAAGTTGCCGCGCCAGATCTGCTGCCTCGCCTCGGTGCATGGGTTGGCGGCGCGATTGACAAAGATCCTGCCCAGGTTCTCAAGCGGTCGGTTGAGCACGGGGTGAGCATCTCGCACGAGAAGCTGTGCCACGATGTCTCGACCGGTGACCTTGCAAGCTCGCGCAACAGCTCGTCCGGCGGCAGCGGTGGCGGCTTCTCGTCGGGCGGAGGCGGCGGATTCTCCGGCGGCGGGGGTCGTGGGGGCGGCTTCTAGAAAAGCCATCGAGCACTGGTGCTCGATTGACTCGTGACATGCTGCGCTTCTCATGGGGAAATGCTCCGTTCACGCCACAGAAACGACCGCTCACCTATACTCAGGGCATCACTTGTTACGTGGTAAGGAGACCCCCATGGACTTCACCTCTAATCACCGCCCCGACGACATGGCCCGCATCAACACGCCCGAGCTCGCCCAGGCCTTCATCGACGAGGCCGTAGCCTACACGCGCCAGCAGGTTGGAGACGGCAAGGTTCTCCTTGCCCTCTCTGGCGGCGTCGACTCCTCCGTGGTGGCCGCGCTGCTCATCAAGGCGCTCGGCAAGCAGCTCGTGTGTGTGCACGTGAACCACGGCCTCATGCGCAAGGGCGAATCTGAGCAGGTCATCGACGTGTTCCGCAACCAGCTGGGCGCCGAGCTCATCTATGTGGACGCCACCGACCGCTTCCTCGACCTGCTGGCTGGCGTGGCTGACCCCGAGGCCAAGCGCCACATCATTGGCGAGGAGTTCATTAAGGTGTTTGACGAGGAGGCTGCCAAGCTCGAGGGCATCGGCTTCCTGGGCCAGGGCACCATCTATCCCGACATCCTGGAGTCCGAGGCAGGCGTCAAGGCCCATCACAACGTGGGTGGCCTGCCCGAGGAGCTCAACTGGGAGCTGGTCGAGCCGGTCAAGCTGCTCTTCAAGGACGAGGTCCGCGTGGTTGGCCGCGAGCTTGGCCTGCCCGACAGCATGGTTGACCGCCAGCCGTTCCCCGGCCCCGGCCTGGGCGTGCGCTGCACCGGCGCCATCACTCGCGACCGTCTGAACGCTCTGCGCGAGGCCGACGCCATCGTGCGCGAGGAGATTGATGCTGCCTCCGCCGCTGGCCAGATGGATCGACCCTGGCAGTACTTCTGCGTGGTGCCTGACTACCGTGCGACGGGCGTCCGCGACGGCAAGCGCGCCTTTGAGTGGCCCTGCATCATCCGCTGCATCAACACCGTCGACGTCATGACCGCGACGGTGCCCGAGCTTGACTGGGCGCTGCTGCACAAGATTTGCGACCGCATCCTGGCCGAGGTTCCTGGCATCTGCCGCGTGGCCTACGAGCTCAGCCCCAAGCCCATCGCGACGGTCGAGTGGGA
>DJXA01000061.1:0-5318 GCA_002449555.1 Atopobiaceae bacterium UBA7016
CCGCTGGTTCCGCCTCGCGCGTGCCACCGGCACGCGCTCGGTCTTGCTCTAAACAGGGCTACCGATGGAAGTTGTTCGAGTTTTGCGCGGCAGATTTGGACTTGCCGAAGTAGTACGACAACAAAACCGCAGTTGAGCAGAGCCCGATACTCGGCCGGACACGATAACGCCGTACAAAACTCAAACAACTTCCAGCCGATTCCCAATTGCTGCCCTCATACCTGCTGTTTGTCTGGAAGAACGACTGATGGGGAAGTACGGCTTGGATGCCTGGGCAAGTAACTCCAGGCAGATGCTGTACTTTGTCCCGCTGTGGATCGTTTCGTCGGGAAACCTGTGGGGCGGCATCTCGCCGTACTACCACGGGCTCGGCCTCCTGTGGGCGGTTCTTTCGTTCGCTCTTGTGGGATTTGTCGAGGAGCTCATCTTCCGTGGGTTCTTGTTCAAGGCGATGCTAAAGGGTGGTGAGGCGAGGACGGCCATTATCGTCTCGGCGGCCACCTTTGGCGCGGGGCACATCGTGAACCTGCTCACCGGCCACGAGCTTGCGGAGACGCTGATCCAAATTGTCTTCGCGGTCGCGATCGGCTTCATCTTCACGATGGTGTACTACAAATGCGGCAGCCTGCTCCCGCTGGTCTTGGCACATAGCGCCATCGACGTGTTCTCCGTCTTTGCCGTGGACAACCCGGTTGCCGATGCGCTCTACATCGCAGTGACGATTGTGACCGCGGTGCTTTATGGCCGGTATCTCTCGCGCCTGGAAACGCCGCCAATCATGGAGTGCTAGGTCTGACTCCTGTTCCCGAGGTCATCCCGCTGGGTTGATACGTCAAAGGGCCCCACACGCGTGAGGCCCCGAGGAAGGGTGGCACACTTTGCCCCGCGCGGCAAAGAGCTTCTTGTTGTCGACGAGCAGCTCGAGGGTGCCCAAGATGTCGGCAGCCCTGACGGGGTTGTCGTGCTTCATCAGCATGTGGCAGAATCTGCGTGTGACGATAGCTTTGCTTGCTGACGTGACTGCGGGAAAGCCATAGCTGTTGGCGTCAGCCGACGCCGATACGCCTCTCCACCTCTGAAGGGAGACAGACATGCTCGCCATAGAGAACGTTCACGATCTTGAGATTGCGCGCGTCGCCTCCGAGCAGGGGAGCTTTTCTGGTGCGGCGCGCGTGCTCGGCATAACGCAACCCGCGGTCTCGCAAGCCGTGGCGCGCCTTGAGCGTCAGCTTGGGGTCTCGCTCTTCGATCGTCAGGAGTCTGGACACGAGGCGTTTCTCACCGACGCCGGAGCCGTGCTGCTCGCCCATGCGATTACCGCTCTCGACGAACTGCATGAGGCAGTGGAAGACCTCGAAGAGCTTGGCGGAGGCCGTCCGATAGTGGTGGGCATGCCCTCGGCGTTTGCGCGTCACTACTTTTCCCAGGGCTTGGAGAGACTGACATCCGCGCAGCATGGGCATCCGGTCGAGATCGTGCTGCACGACTCGGAGCACCTGGGCGAAGAGCTGCGCAAGAGGCGCGTTGACGTGGGCATGCTCGCCTCGTCTGACCGTGGTATCACACAGCCTCATGCAACGTTCACCAGGGTTGCGTCTCATCCGTTGATGCTTGCGGTGAGACAGGCCGATCAGCCCGAGAACGGCGCGCTCAGCGTGTTGAGGCTAGCGGAGCACCATGTGCCCGTGATTGCCTTTGCGGGCGACCGCTTTCTGCGTACGGCTCTCGACCAGTATCTGGGGCATAAGGGAGCCCAGCTCAACGTGGTTGCCGAGACCGACCAGCTCGACATGTTCTGCCAGCTGGTGCTTGCTGGTATGGGCGTTGGGCTATCGAGTAGCCTGGTGCTGGACGGTGCACCCGATGGCATCTCCCTGGCAAAGGCGTCCGATGACGATCTGCCCGCACTGAATGCCTTTGTCTTCGAGGACGCCGTGAGGGCGCGAGGCCCCGAGCGCGAGGCGCTCGTCTCCATCAGGCGCCAATTGTTTGCTGCAGTTCGCACGCGCGAGGAGCGGGCCTGAGTTCCGGCTTCTCTTGTTGCATCGGGCAGCGCATGCATAAAGGGCTGGCCGGTGGACGGGAGTGTTCCCGTTCGCCGGCCAGCCCTTTCGTCTTGCGGTCTGCACTCAGCGCAAGGCCGCACGTGCGTTGTGGTGCTCGTCCTACTTGAGGTGCCCTGCGCCGCTCTTCACGTATTCGGTGACCTTGGCAGCAGCCTTGGCCTCCTCGAGCACCTGCTCGTCGTACTCGGCGACCTTGCGGGCATGCTTGGCGGCACGCTCTGCCTGCTTTGCAAGGAGCGAGTCAATCATGCGTGCACCAGCCTCAGCCTCGGTTGCCGGGTCGAATGCGGAGTCGCTCGTCACGGGCTCGGCCACGCGGCTGTTTACGACATCGCCCGCGGCGATGTGAGAGGCGACCTCCTGCGCATGAGCCTCGGCCTCGACTACCTCCTTTGCGCGCTCAGCATTACGCTGCGCCTTCTTGGCTTGGTTGGCCTCGATCTGCTCAATCATTCGCTCTGCTGCCAGAGCCTCGTTCTTGATCTCGTCCATGGTGGCACGCTCCTTTCAAGCGTAAACCTTGTCTCTCGCAGGGCGTCTGCCCTGCTGACAACAGTGAGTATGCCCCCATGTGCGCCGTTAGACGCCCATAACGATTTGTTTTAGGGCCTTCTCTGCGCTCGCAGCATGCTCAACGCGAAGCGACCTGTCGCTGAGGTCCA
This sequence comes from Atopobiaceae bacterium UBA7016, assembly GCA_002449555.1. Lineage (GTDB taxonomy): Bacteria > Actinomycetota > Coriobacteriia > Coriobacteriales > Atopobiaceae > UBA1367. The sequence continues at coordinate 2,729 of DJXA01000061.1, forward strand.
CGTCGACCCACCTCAGCGCGCAAATCTCCCCCTGCCGCATCCCCGTCAGGAGCGCCAATCTGGCGGCAATAGCCACAGGATTGCCCTCCAGCTCTGAGAGTTTGGTGTTGAGCGCAGTTAAACCCTCGGCAGTTAGCGAGTTGATGGGTTTGGGGCGACGCTTCGGTGGATCCACGCGGTCAAAGGGATTGCCCAGGAGGTCTTCCGACCTCACGGCCTCCCTGCACACCGACTTGAGCAAGACGTGTGTCTTGTTAACGGTAACCGGGGAAAGCCCGTCTTCCAGTAGCTGTGCCTCAAAGTCACGAATCATATCAGGACTGACATCCTTGAGCGGGCAGCTTCCAAGCTCCGTACCTAGCATCTGCTTGAGAATGATGTCATACCCATCGGCGGTGCTTGCGCTGACCGACTTAAGGCGCCGCTTCTCCCCCACATAGTGCTTTGCATAGCTGTGGAACGGCGTCAGGGTCCCAACGTCATCCCCCGCCTCCCTTATGAGCTCATCACGCCATACCCTGAGCGCTTGCTCTGCCGTGGTCTTTCCCCGATTATCGGGGCTAGTGGATCCGTCAGGGTTTGCCTTGTCTCGGTAACAGGCCACGCTCGTCGTCTTCGTGACGCGACCAGTCTTTCCGGTCTCGTCCTTCCAAGGGACGGCTATCATCCAATGGGTTGCACGTTTGTTCTTGAACACGAACCCATTGCTGTAAGTCCTCGCCATAAGAAACCTCCTTGTTCTGCTGCCTGCCCGAAGCGACCACGTCAGCTCGCTAAAACAGCCCTAAGTCATAATCCAGTCATACAGCGGTCATAATTTGACCACGGAACACGCCAGGATGCTTTCGTGATGTTTCTTGTTGTCACGCGCTGTCATTCGATGGCATGCTCTACCTGCAAAAATACACAAATGTTGGTCGCTATGTCATTCGCAGTCACGACCTGTCATCCCTGTTGAACGGGTTCGGGACCGTGAGGCCGCTGGTTCGAATCCAGTCGTCCCGACCAGGCTCACGAGGAGGTCGCTGGCAGACGCCGGCGACCTTTTTTCGTGCCGCGGCTACTTGCCGGCAAATAACATACATTAGTTTGAAATCAATAATACAATCACGCCATCTACCTGCGCATATCTAGCTTCAAACTATCCGCAGCGTAATCGAATGTATGTTATTTCCCGCCATGGCGCCGCCGGGGTGGCCGCCGACCAGAGACGTGGCCCTACCAGCAGCAACTCACCTGCACGCCACCACCGAAGAGTAGTACCCTGAGAGTAGCCACGCTCAGGAGTAGGGAAAACATGGACGAGAATCTCGACGCCCTAGAAACAAGGATCCCCTTCGCGCCGCAGCTCCCCACGGCCCAGCAGATAGCCGCTGGGCTGGCCATTATTGCGCTGGTGAGTCCCGCCATGCTGGGCGGCATTCCCGTGCTTCCCGTCACCATCCAAGACGAGCGCCGCCGGCAGCAGGAAGAGATCCAACAGACAAGCGAGTCAAGCGTCGGCGTCTACCACTCCTCGGCCGAGGCGGCCGTCGGCCTTGCCGCCTCGCAGAAGCGCCTCGCCAACGTAAGCAACGAGGTCAACAAGACCCACCTGCATTCCGTAAGTGAGCAGGACATTGTGCAGGCGCACGAGCGCGTGATGGCCGCCCAGGTACGGCCCGAGCTCAGCGCGCGCTTCCTCTCGGCCCTCAACCACGTGGCCACCGACACGGCAGACCTGTGCATGCTGCGCGACGACGAAGCGCACCTCGAGCTCGAGCTCGAGCTCAACGAAAGCTAGAAAGGACGCCACCGCAGCCGCGCTGCTGGTCGCTACTGCTGGTTGTTCTTCTTATTGGTGCCGAGGGCGGTGGTCAAAAGGGCTGCCATGCCGCGTGCGGCCAGGGCGCCGGCAACGGACTTGGCCAGGATCTCGGCCGTGGAGGGCGCGCCGGTGGATCCGCTCGTCGCTCCGCCGAAGAGCGCGCTGGCCAGCGAATGCACGCTGCCGCCGGTCTGGTCCAGCATCTGAGAAGCGGCGTTGGCCGTGTCGGACGCGCCAAGCTGCTGGCCGCTCACCTGAGCTGCCACCTGCGCAAGCACCTGGCTCATGTCGGCCTTGGAGATGCGCTCGTCGGAACCGGTGACCGAGGCCGTGGTTGAGTACGGATGCTGCGCGAACTGCGAGACGAGCTTGGGGTTGCTGGCAAGTGCGCTGACGAGCTGTGCTGCTGCGGACTGGATATCCATGATGCATCCTCTCTTACGTGCTGGTTACGGTCATTCCTGCTGCCATAATACGACGTCATAGCAGCGTTGTCCTGCCGTCCCGACCACTCGTTCCTCCCTGCGGATGTTGACATTACGGGGGCGGTTTCGGTCAACATTCGCAACCACGCAAAGCGGTATGCTTGAAGAGACCGAGAAACGCGGAAAACCGCAGAAAGGCAGGGCAACATGCAGATTGCTGACGGCATTATCTACGTTGGCGTGAACGACCACGAGCTGGACCTCTTCGAGGGCCAGTACATCGTTCCCAACGGCATGGCTTACAACTCGTACCTCATCATGGACGAGAAGATCGCCGTGATGGACGGCGTGGACGGCA